>CBDUCC010000162.1:0-8148 GCA_965365555.1 uncultured Myxococcales bacterium
GGCGGGTGTCCACGCGTTCGTCCTTCAACGCGGCAAACGTGCCGCCTGGGCGACCCCTGCGCGCGGGCTCAACGCAACCGAGCGGGAGGCGTTCGAAGGTCTTCTTAGATCGACGTACGACCGGTTCATCGATCGGGTGGCGGTCGGCCGTGAGATGGAGCGGGACGCCGTGCTTGCCGCCGCCGAGGGACGCGTGATGACGGCTGCAGCCGGCCAGCCGCTCGGCCTGGTCGACGAGATGGCAGGCCTTGGCGAGGCCTTGCAGCGTGCCCGCAAAGCCGGCGGCCTCGACGCAGATTCCCCGGTCGAGCTCTGGCCTGCGAGCAAGGGCGTGATCGAGACGATCAACGAGCTCTTTGGCGGCGGTGGGGACGATGCCCGGAAGATGCAGCGAGCGCTTCTCAGGGCCCATCCAGTCGCGGCATCATTGCCGGTCGAGCCCTGGTTGGAGGCGTTCCAAATCATGGCCAGGGAGCGTGTCGCCCTGGTCCCACCCTACCTCTGGTCGATTCGCTAGTTGCTGGGCGGGGCGAAGCTGGTGCAGTAGGTCCAGCTGTCCTGTCCGGGCAGGCAGGTTCCTTCCGTGTCGTCGGGGCAGTTCGGTATCCCGAGGCAACCGTTGCAAAGCTCGATCGGCCAACTGAAGGGTGGTGACTGTTGGTTGAACCCACCCGAGGTCGTGCCGTTGGCGCGAACGTCGAGAACGATGGAACCGAACTGACTCTCGACCTGACGAAGCACATCCTGATACGCGACCGGGATCATGGGCGCCGCCGCAACCGACCGCTGAACACCGCCGGACGCCGCGCTCGGCGGGATCACGGCGCTCGTCGTAATCTTGTATGGATTCGGCAGACTCTCACCGAAATCGGGAACCTGGTTGTCCGGCAGCTTGATCGTGACGTCGAAGCTGGTGATCTGGATGTTGCCCGAGGCCCCCTGGATCTCGGTCGAGTTGTCGACGATGTAACTCTCGATACGCGGGGCCATCGTGTAGGGCGCCGCCACGTTCAAGTCGTAGAGGCCGCGGAACACCACGCGCTCCTGATCGGCCTGCACGCTGCAGTTCGACTCGTCCGGCTCGAGGTTGGCGGTCACTTGAACGGACAGATCAGGGAAACGGTTGCAACCGGCAACGGTCACCGTGAGCATGATGGCCATGAGGATGATGCGAGGCATAAGTCCCCTCCAAAGGGTGCCTTCATGGTATCGAGCGCTCAGCGAAGCCGCCAAATTTCCGGGGCTTAGGCAGGAGCCAGTGCCGAGCGAACGCGGTCCAAGTCGACCAGCTCAATTTCGGTTTCGCCAGGAAGTCGCGGAATTACGAAGTGAATCGCATCGCCACGGCGCTTCTTGTCGGACCCGATGAACTCGAGGGCACGTTTGTTCAGCCGTTGGTCGAGGTCGGTTGGCAAACCGAGTTGGGCGAGCAAGCGCGTGAGCCGTTCGGTCTCAGCGGCGCGACCGCGTCCGAGCGCTTGCGCCACCCGCATGGCAGCGATCATGCCAAGCGCGACACCCTCCCCGTGCCGAATCCCGCGGTAGTCGCTCGCAGCCTCGAGACCATGACCGACCGTATGGCCGAGATTCAGCAGCATGCGCCGCCCCGACTCGCGCTCGTCCTCGTGGACGATGCGTGACTTGAGTTTAACCGACATGCGGACGGCTCGGATGGTGGCTTCCGGGTCACCAGCGAGCAGGGCCTCGGCGTCTTGCTCGAGTTGTGCAACGGAGGACTCCCCGTCGAGCCAGGCGCTCTTGACCGCTTCGGCCAGTCCGGCGACTCGCTCTTCGTTCGGAAGCGTGGAAAGCGTATCGACATCGCAAAGCACGAACTTTGGCTGGTAGAAGGTGCCCACCAGATTCTTGCCCCGCGGCCGGTTGAAGCCGGTCTTGCCCCCGACCGAGCTGTCGACCATCGAGAGCAGCGTCGTAGGAACCTGCCCGAGGGCGACGCCTCGGAGCAGGGTCGAGGCGGCAAAGGCCGTGAGGTCCCCGACGACGCCGCCGCCAAGGCCGATCACGATGGCGCGCCGGTCGACCCCGGCCTCGAGTGCCGTATCCCAGATTCGCTCGACGCTCTCGATGGTCTTGTGGGCCTCGTCGCCTCGAAGCTTGACCCCGATTGGAGGTTTGGCCGCCAAGGTAAGGTCCGAGATGGCTTCTTGGGGCCAGGGGCGCTCGCTTCCGCCGTCGAAAACCAGGACCGCATCGCCGTCGGCATGTTCGGCCGCCCGCGCACCCAGACGATGACGAACACCCCGGCCTACCTCGACGCGGTAGGTTCGAAGTCCGAGTGGCACGACGATGGGTTGCATGTTTCGAACGGCCACCACCTCCTCAGCGACCTCGCTCGGATCGAGCTCTTCGGTGTCGATCACGGCATGGGCTTCGGCGTATGCCACCGCGCGGCTCGCGACGATGCGCGCGAGGCTGGTCTGGGGATCGGGGCCTAGTAGAGGGCGTCCCCGCCCATTTCCGACACGCTTGGCAAGAACCTCAGGCCGCGCGCTCAGGGTGACGAGGATGCCATCGCGAAGGAGTGTCTGGCGGATCCCTTCGTCGACCACCGTTCCGCCTCCGAGGGAGACGACCCCCGCATCGGCAGGCAGTTCTTGCAGGGCTTCCTTCTCGAGGTTCCGGAACGCCCCTTCCCCGCGCGTCGCGAAGATCTCGGGGACCGAGCAACCGGCACGCCGCTCGACCTCGGCATCCAGGTCAACGGCTCGCGTTCCGAGCCGCCGGGCGACGTGCCCCGCCACCGTCGATTTCCCAGCCCCCATGGGCCCCGAAAGGTACACACGCACGGTGCGCAGCATACGGGGAGCCATGTGCTCCGTCACGGGGACACGAACCCACTCCGCAACCGCCGCGATTCTCAACACTTAGAAACCAAACTGCGAATTCTTTCGGCATCGGATTCCCTCAGCCATCCATGAATTCGCGATCGGGTCTGCAACCAACCGAAATGGTTGCGGTTTTAGAGGGGCTTCGTGTCCCGGTGTTATTCGGGGAGTGCGAGCGCCCGGTTCACGATGCGTGGCGTGAGGAAGATCAGCAGCTCGTTGCGGTCTTCTCGGAAACGGCGGCGCTTGAAGAAGACGCCGAGCACCGGAATGTCCCCGAAGAACGGTACCTGGTCGACGTTTCGACCGGTGTTCCGGGTGTAGATGCCGCCGATGACTGCCGTGTCACCGTCGTCGACGAGAAGCTGGGTAATCGCCTCGCGCTCGAGAATCGTCGGGTCGCCGTTGGCGCCCACCCGGCCGAAGTCGGGCTCGTTACGTGTGATCTTCACGTCCATCGCCACAGCGCCATCGCTGGTGACGTGTGGGGTGACATTCAGCTCGAGCTTCGCTTCCTGGAAGGCCGTGTTGACACCCTGCGCGCTGACCTGTGAGAACGGAATCAACGTACCTTGCGAGATCGAGGCTTCGTTGTTGTCGAGGGTGAGAACGCGGGGCGAGCTGATGATTCGGACCGAGCCGGCCGCCTCGGCGGCGCTCAGACGCACGTTGAGGTTCACGGCGCCGCTGAGGCTTCCCATGGTCAGGCCAAGCGCACCACCGGCGCCATTGCCCGTGACCGCCGGCAGGTTGACCGCATAGTTGGGATTCGCAACCGTCCCATTGAACGGCGAAAGGCCCTGCGTCGGAGCGTTGTCCAGCGGGACGCCACCGGCGATGCCTAGGTCGGAGGGAAAGCGCAGCCCCGTCGGGTTGCCAGTCGCGCTGCTCATCACCGCGCTACCACCCCACTGAATGCCGATGTCGCGCGAGTACGTGCTGCTGGCCTCGACGATGCGCGATTCGATCAAGACCTGTGGGGTCTGGGTATCCAGATTCCTGACGAGGTCTTCGACGTTGTCGAGTTGCCCGACGATGTCGCGCACGATCAGCATATTGGTGCGGGTGTCGACCGACACCGAACCGCGCTCGGTGAGAAGCTCGCGCACCCGTGGCTGAAGATCGGTCGCGGTCGCGTAGCTCACGGGAACGAGACGCGTCTCGAGCGGTGCCAGCTGTTGCTGCTGCTTCTGCCGCGCAATGGCGGCCTCGCGCTCCTGCTCGAGCTGGGCGAGAGGCGCAACACGCAGTAAGTTCCCCTGTCGGACCATGCCGAGCGCCTTGGCTTGCAGAATCACGTCGAGCGCCTGATCCCAGGGCACGTCCCGCATGCGAATCGTGACAGTGCCACCCACGTTGTCCGCGGTCACGACATTGACGCCACCGACTTCCGAAAGGAGGCGGAGGATGTTGTGGATGTCTGCGTCCTTGAAGTCGAGGTCGATCCGACGTCCAGAGTACTTGCGAGCGGACTTCGGACCCACCTGCGCGGGCATCTTGCTGAGGAAGCCGGCAACCTCTGGACCGTCCACCTCCGCCGCGTAGTCGGGCTCCTTCGCGATTGTGCGCGAGTGCGGACGGGTCTCGACCGAGGTCGGTGAGAACATCCACACGATCTGGTCCCCGGAGCGAATTGCCGTTCCAGCTGCCCCTTCGGAGCCATGAACTACGACCACCGCCCGGTCCCCTTGCTCCTCGAGCTCGACCGACGCGATCAGCGCGTTCCTCGGAGCCTCGATGCGCCGCTTCGCACCCGGAGCGATCTTCGCGTTGAGCACCTCGAGCCGCGGAGGCGCGCCGGCCCGCGTCGACACTCGAAACTCCGGATCTCCCTCGAGCGAGATGATGATGCGGTCACGACCGTCCTTTTGTTCGAGCCGAACTCCGTCGACCTTGGGCCCTCGCTTGCTGGTCGCGCGCTTGGGCGCTGCCTTGGTATCCGAGCCGACGTTGCCGCGAGAGAGCTTCACGCTGATGCGGCCGTTCGATGCGCGTGCGTGGTACGTCGCCTCCGCCGTGAGCGTGAGCTCGATGCGCGCACCAAGCGCGGTATTGCTTGCAACCGTCTGCGAGACCAGTGAGCTCGTGCCGCTCGTCTGGATTCCGCCAGGTGGCAATGCGGCGTGCTCGACGTCGATGACGATGAGCCGACCGCCCTCTCGAGCGCGGACCGCGTACTGCGGATCACTGAAGGCACCTTCGATGGAGATTTGCGCTCCGTCTCGTTCGCCGTTGATCTGGACGCTGTCGATACGCGGCCCTACAGCCTGCGCGAAGTTGCTCGCAACAAGCACTGCCCCCGCGACGATTGCGAGACCCCAATGAATACGCATTCCTGACTCCTCTGCCAGCACGCGTTAATCATCGAACGCTGGCGAGGGCCGGCGCAAGAAAACTGCCGATTAACTTTGAGGGTTTACGGCGTCGCCAACTGAACAGGTTCACCGCCTTCGTGCAACGGCATGACGCGCGTCAACGGCGGTTTGTCGGGAGCGGTTGGGTCTTCTCGCGTAAGGACAACAGAGCCGGGGCGGATCCGATCGACACGCCAGTTCAGTGTGACTGGCATTCCCTCTGAACCCCCGGTCTGTACGACCTCCGGTCGTCCGATGTAGTCACCGCGTCGAACCACGTGCCCCACCTGCGCGGTATCGGTCATCATCGCACGCGGCGTCGCGATCCCCGTGACGATGGCGATTAGATTCATCTCGTCGAGGCTCGTGCTCGGCAGCAAGACTCGCCGCTGTGCGGGCGAAGCGGCCTGCGCTTTGAATGCCTTTGCGTAGGAGCGGAAGGGATCCCGGTTCTGAACGTCGAGCTCCGCAAAATCATCGTCGCTGTAGACGACCGGACCGAGGTCGGCGGAAGCGGCAGCCTGCGCAGCATCTGCGGATGCTTTCGAGGCCGCTGCACTCGGCTGACCATCCCCGAGCGGCTCGATTGGGCTGCTCGTGAACTCGTCGTCGCCGCCACCGCAGCCGACCAAGCCGAGGCTGGCGACGACTGAGACGATGACGGACGCTCGGATTCTGGAGGTCATGGTTCCTTAGTTCCCTTTCGGTCGCCGATAAGTCGTCGCGCGAACATCAACGCTCACGACCACCTCGCCGGACGGAAGCAACTTCGGTTGCGTCATCCGAATATTCTCCATGCTGATGGCGCGGTCCAACTTGCTGACGTTGTAGAAGAACTTGGTCAGTTGATGGAAGCGGCCCGTCAGTGCCAAGACCACCGGAATCTTCGAGTAGAGCTCTTGTCGCTGCTCCGGCCTCGGCTCAACCAAACGGATGGTCAGACCACTGAGCTCGGCGACCCGATTGAGGTCCTGGAGGAACGCCGCAATCTCGGCATCTTCCGGCAGCACTCTGCGGTTCTGTCGGTCGGCCGCTTCGCGGTTCGCCAGCTCCTGGGTGAGTTCCAGGTACTGTTTCTCGCGTCTCTCTGCGTCGCGGATCTGATCCTGAAGCTGCGCCTTCTGGGCCTGCGCGGCCTGAAGGTCGCCGGCAATGCTGCCCTGCACCAGGACGTAGTAGGCGACGCTCAACAGCGCGAGCACGGCGACCAGGGCGAGCGCCTTTGCCCAACCGGGCATCCCCACGAATGTATCTTCGAGACTCGCCATCAGTACTTCACCTTGCAGGTCACGTCGAAGCCCACCATCTGCAGCCCCGTATCTGGGTCGCTGGCTGCACGCGTCCGTTGAAGAGTCACGCCGTCGTAGATCTCGCTCAGCGTGAGCCGACGCAAGAACTCGGCAACGTCTTCATTGGAGCGCCCCATCCCGGCAATCTTGCACTCGCGGTCGATCTCCTCGAAGCGGGTGATCCAAAGGCGCCGGACGTCCCACGACTCGTTGTACCCGGCCAGCGGGTTCTCTTCGCGCATGCGCTCGAGCTCCGCCGGGTTGATCGTCGGGCCACCGGGGCTGCTGAGCACCTTGGAGAGCTCCATCACGGCGCGTGTCGGTCCGCGACGGGCTCGCTCGAGATCCTGAACCACCTGTTCGAGCCTTCGGCTCTTCTCGAGTCGCGCCTCGACGTCCGCGAGGCCACGAGTCTTGCTCTGAAGTTCGTCGCGCCGTGCCTCCAAGGTCTTGTTCTCCTGCGCAATCGTCTCGAGCTCCCCGCTCTGGACGAAGTAGAGAACACCAAGGACGACAAGCCATGCGGCAATGGCCCCGCCATAGACCATCCCCCAGGTCGCAAGGCTCAGGTCCCCGCCCGGCAAGGCGGACGGCGCGGCGTGGCGGGCACGCTTCTTCTTGTCGCTCGGTAGCAGATTGATGCGAATCATCAGTTGCGCTCCCGCTCCTTGCGAAGGGCGAGCCCGACGCTGACCACTGCTTGCGCCGCGCGGCCATGAAGGTCTGCGAACGCACTCTCGTCGACGTCGGCGGCACGGGTCGGATCCAAGACCTCGACCGGCACCTGCGCGCGCCCTTGAAGGATGTCCTGAAGCGCCTGGATGTTGGCGGTGCCACCGGACAGGCAGATCCGGGTCAGCTCTCGGTCCCCGCTGGTCGCCAGATAGAAGTCGAGTGACCGCTGGATCTCGCCGGCGAGCTGGTCGACGGCCTGATTGACGATTTCGGGAACCTCTCGGGGCACGATGCCGCGCCCTTCCCCGCCGCACTTGTAGCTCTCTGCCTCGTCGCGACCGATGCCGAGCTGCCGCTGAATCTCTTCGGTGATGGCGTTTCCGCCGTTCGCGATGTCACGGGTGAACGCCGTCGTTCCATCCGCGAGGATGTTCACGGTGGTCGTGGCGGCACCGCAGTGCACGAGAACCGTCGTTTCGTCCTCGGCGGCGTCTCCATAGGCGGTCTCAAACACGTTCTGAACCGTGAAGGCATCGAGATCGACAACCATGGGACGGAGTCGAGCTTCCATGGCCAGGTTCGTGAGATCCGTGATCTCTTCCTTTTTGGCGGCCACCAGCAGAACGTCCATTTGACCGTGATCGGTTCGCTCGTGCAGCACCTCGTAATCGACACGCACCTCGTCGAGGTCGAAGGGAATGTGCTGCTCCGCCTCCCAGTTGATCTGCTCCTGAAGCTCACTCGCGGTCATGAGCGGCATGGCAATCTTCTTGATGATCACGCCGTGCCCGCTCGCCCGCAGAGCGATATTGCGGCGCTTCGACTTCGCAAAGAGACGATCGAGCCCCTCCACCACGGCGCCCGAGTTGATGATGTGACCATCGACGATGGTCTCGGCGGGAAGCGGATGAAAGCCGAACCTGGTAATCGTTCGTGCCCCCCGGCGCCCCTCTTTGATTTCACAGACTTTAATCGAGCTCGAAC
>CBDUCC010000163.1:0-8103 GCA_965365555.1 uncultured Myxococcales bacterium
TGTCGAGCGACGCCGCTTGGAGCGGCTCCATCGATCCCATACCCGCAAGGCCCGGCGGATCACCCCGCTACTCAAGTACTTCGGTGCGGAGAGAGCCGTCGAACACGCGCGGACCGCGCTTCAGATTCATGGCGGAAACGGGTACATCACGGAGTACCTGCCTGAGAAGCTCCTACGGGACGCGCTGGTCATGCCGATCTACGAGGGCACGAGCCAGATTCAGGCGCTGATGGCGATGAAGGACGCGCTTGGCGGGATCATCAAGAACCCGCAGGCATTCGTGAGGCGCATGGCGCAAGCCCGATGGCGGGCGGTCTCGAGCCGGGATCCCCTAGAGCGCCGTGTGGCGCAGCTTCAGTCGCTCTCGTTCGCTGCGCAGCAGCACCTTGTGCTGAAGACCGCCGGCGACAAGGTCAAGGGGCTTCGCGGCAAGCCGCTCGCCGAGTGGTCCGACGAGCTCACCAAGAACTGGGATCCGAAGCGGGATTTCGCATTTGCGATGCTCCACGCAGAGCGACTCATTCAGCTTCTCGGCGACGTCATGATCGCGGAGCTTTTCCTCGAGCAGGCACGTCAGCATCCCGAGCGAGCCGAGGTGCTGGAACGCCACCTCGAGCGCGCGGAGCCGCGCGCCCGGTACCTGCACGACCGCATTACCACCACCGGACAGCGAATCCTGGAGTCGCTCTCAGCGACCTCGGCGGAGGTGACCGACCAAGCGGCGGAGTGATCTCGTGGACAGGAGCTCTCTTGGGTCAAGGCTTTGGTACCAGTCGTTGTCCTGATACCAGTGATGCGTCCGCTGTACTCCCTCTGCGAGATCGACGGCGGCCTGGAATCCGAAATCCTTCCGAGCGGCATCGGCCGAGCAGGTCCAAGCCTGCTGCACGCCGAGACGCGCCTTTTGAAGGTTGAGCAGACGCGGCTTCTTGTCGATCCGGCTCGCGATCTCGCCGGCAAACGCGCCGACCCAAAGTAGCTGCTCGGGCAGGTCGAGCTCGCGGACGGGCTTGCCGATCTCCGCGGAGACCGTCGCCTGAAAGTCTCCCCAGGTCAGAATCTGGTCGTTCGAAAGGAAGTAGCCCTTCCCCTCGGTGTTCGCATGGCCGGCTGCATCGAGAATCCCTCGGACGCAATCGTCGACATAGATCCAAGACATTCGGTGATCGCGGTTCCCATAGAACACCGTGACGCCGAAGACGGCGGACTGAAAAAGCGCGAAGTGGTCGACGTCACCCGGCCCGTAGACTGCACAAGGACGGACAATCGTCCACGGCACCGAGCCGGACTCCTCCTCGACCACACGCTCGGCCTCGAGCTTGCTCTGCCCGTAGTGTTCGATGGGTCGAGGTGGGTTGCTCTCGCGCTGCGGGACCGAGCTCGCGGACGGTCCATAAGCGGCCAACGAGGAGACAAGCACGAAGCGCTTTGCCGTGGGGTGCTCTTTACGGATCGCCTGCACGAGATTTCGGGTGGGCATCACGTTCCCGTCTTGAAAGTCCGAGTACGAGCTTCCCTTGGTCACGCCGGCGACGTGCAGAACGTAGTCGGGCCGCTCTGTCGAGATGATTCGCTCGAGCGCTGCGACATCGGAGTATTGGGCCTCGACAGAACGGCCAGGCTGGGACGAACGGGAGCCCGGTCGTCGTAGCGCCACGACGTCGACTCCAGCCGACACGAGCCTGCTGCGTAACTGGCCTCCGATGAAACCGCTGGCACCCGTGATCAGCACCTTTCCGTCGAGTCTGGGCGTTGCCATCGACTGGTCGTGCACCTTCGGGACCCGATGTGCAAGCCCGGATTGACGTGGTGGCGGCAGTGGGAAACGCTCCGGAGATGACCAAGCGCTTCCAGACGATTTCGCCTGTGGACGGAAGCCTCGTCTTTGAACGAGAACTCGACGACACTGCGACGATCGAACGAACGCTCGCCCGAGGACGTGCCGCGTTCACATCCTGGAGGCAGACCGAGCTTGCCGACCGCTGCTCGATGGTGAGTCGCTTCGTCGAAGCAGCCGTAGAGGAATCCGATGGGGTTGCCCACGAGCTCACGATGCAGATGGGTCGGCCGATTCGTGACGGGGCTGGCGAGATCGCGGGCTGGCAGCTTCGAGGTCGTACGATGATCGACCTCGCCGGAGAGGGCCTGGCCGATATCCAGCTCAGCGGGAAGGATGGGTTCACACGCCTAATTCGACGCGAGCCCCTGGGCCTGGTGTTCGTCGTCGCACCCTGGAACTACCCGTGGCTCACCTCGGTCAATGCGATCGTCCCGGCCCTGGTGGCCGGCAACCCGGTCGTACTCAAGCACTCCGAGCAGACGCCGCTGGTTGCCGAGCGTATCCGCGCCGCGGCCGAAGCCGCCGGACTACCCGAGGGCGTCCTTCAGATCCTCTACCTGGATCACGATGCTGTGGCGGACGTCATCCGAGACGACAGGGTCGCGTTCGTCGCCTTCACCGGGTCGGTCGGTGGCGGTCACGCGCTTCAAGACGCCGCGTCCAGTCGGTTCATCGGGGCGGCATTGGAGCTCGGTGGCAAAGATCCGGCGTATGTCGCCGACGATGCCGACATCGAGCGAGCTGCCGTCAACCTGGTGGACGGCTCGTTCTACAACGCCGGCCAGTCGTGCTGCGGGGTCGAGCGCATCTATGTGCATCGCGACGTGTACGCACGCTTCATCGAGGCCTTCGCCGCCGAGGCGAATCGACTCGTCCTCGGAGATCCCCTCGACCCCAAGACGACCTTGGGTCCCGTCGTGCGCATCCGGAACGCCAAGTCCATCCAGGCCCAGGTCGACGCGGCACTCGCAGCAGGGGCGAAGGCGCTCCTCGACCCGACGACGTTCGAAGGGAGCGAGCGTGGTCTGCCGTACATGGCGCCGCAGGCCTTGGTTCAGGTCGATCACTCGATGGAGGTCATGACGGAGGAAACCTTTGGTCCGGTCGTTGGAATCATGGAGGTGCGCGACGACGACGAAGCCGTGCGGCTCATGAACGACAGTCGCTATGGGCTGACCGCCTCCGTAGGTTCGCATGATCTCGACCGCTCGACACGGCTCGGGGCGCGTGTCGACACCGGAACCTGGTACATGAATCGCTGTGACTACCTCGACCCCGAGCTGGCCTGGGTAGGCGTCAAAGACTCCGGCCGCGGTTGCAGCCTCTCAGTCCTCGGCTACGCGCAGCTCACTCGCCCGAAGTCCTATCATCTGCGGCACTCGCCGGCATAGCCTGGCTATCCGCACTCAGGCCACTATAGTCCCGCGCAATGAAGCCGCCGGTGCTCCGCTGCCGCCATGTCGCCAAACGCTACGGCAAGTTCACGGCGCTCGAAGATCTGAACCTCGAGGTCTACGAAGGAGAGATCTTCGCGCTCCTTGGACCCAATGGTGCGGGCAAGTCCACTCTGATTCATTGCATCACCGGGCTCGCGAAGCAGAGTCAGGGCAGCATCGAGGTGCTGGGCTTCGACACGATCAACGATTTCCGGACCACCAGGCGACTCGTCGGCCTGGTCCCACAGGAGATCAACTACGATCCCTTCTTCACTCCGCTCGAGAGTCTCACGATTCAGATGGGCCTCATGGGCGTGAAGCCCAGTCGGGAGCGTGCCGAAAGCCTCCTGAGGACCTTCGCCCTCGACGACAAGCGCAATGCGTATACGCGGACGCTTTCGGGCGGCATGAAGAGAAGGCTCCTGGTCGCTAAAGCCTTGGTCCACGAGCCCCGGCTCTTGTTTTTGGACGAGCCGACCGCCGGCGTCGACGTCGAGCTTCGAAGAGAGCTGTGGCAGGAAGTCGAGGAGCTCCGCCAGGCGGGAACGACCATCATTCTCACGACGCACTACATCGAGGAAGCCGAGAGGCTGGCAGACCGAATCGGAATCCTTCACAAGGGGGAGCTCTTGCTCGTGGAGAGCCGGAAGAGTCTGATGGAACGCCATGGCGGCCGCTCGCTCGAGGAGATCTATCTCGAGCTGATTCAGAAGGCGGACGGGAGACATGCAGCGTGAACTCCATCGCCCTCAAGACGCTGTTTCTCAAGGAGGTGCGTCGCTTCAGCAAGGTCTGGCTTCAGACGGTCTTGAGCCCACTGGTCACCACGAGCCTCTACTTCCTGGTATTTGGCGTCGCACTTGGGTCGCGTCTTCGAGAGATCTCCGGCGTTCCGTACATCCAGTTCGTCGTTCCGGGTCTGGTGATGATGACGATGGTGCGGGATGCGTTCCTCAACACCTCATCGAGCCTGTTCCAGTCGAAGATCAACGGCACGATCACCGACATTCTGGTCGCTCCGATCGGCGCGATGGAGATGCTGCTCGCCTACGTGGGGGCGGCCATGCTGCGCGCATTTCTCGTCGGAATTCTGGTCTATGTCGTCGCACTGACCTTCACGTTCTTCCCACTGCACCACCTCGGGTGGACTCTGTTCTTTGCGGTCTTCGTGACAGCCACGCTTGCGCTGCTCGGCATGGTGGCAGCACTCTGGGCGGAGAAGTTCGACCACTTGGCGATCTTCCCGAACTTCGTTCTGCTGCCGCTGGCGTTCCTCGGAGGTGTGTTCTACTCGATCGATCTCTTGCCCGAGCCCTGGCACAGCGTAAGCCTCTTGAATCCCCTTCTTTACATGGTCAACGGCCTGCGGTACGGGTTTCTCGGAGTGGCGGATGTGACCCCGGAAGCAAGCGCAGGCGTGGTCCTGATTTCCTTCGCAAGCGTTCTCGCGGTCGCCAGCGCCCTACTTCGAAGTGGCTACAATCTGAGAAGCTAGCCGTGATGGGCGGGACTTCATGAACAGCAGTACCTACTTCTCCAACCCAGAGGCGCGAGCTTTCCTGCAGCGACGAGTGGCGACGTTCGGGCTGATCGGGGCCATCCTCGGGGGGACCGCCCTGGGCTTTCGCGTCCTGATGGGGCTTCTCTTCTCAACACTCGCGGACCAGGTCACCGATCCGGGTTTCCTGATCCACGCGGCCGCAATCCTTCCGATGTTGGCGATCTGGGCCATTTGCAGGCGCGGCGACTACTCCGTCAACCAGATTCACGGGATCGAGAACACTGGCATCTTCTTGACGAGTCTCGGATACGTCGGAATGGGGCTCGACATTCGACCGGAGGTCGGTGCGGACACGATCACGGCGTTCATCCTCGCGCTCCTCTTGTTCGCGCGAAGCGTTTTCGTTCCGAGCTCGGCCCGCCGCACGTTGCTCCTCGGGCTGTTGATCGGGATTCCGCTCGTCGCCGCCATGTACTGGCACTACCTCCATGTCGACCTCAGCATCTGGAAGAGCTTTGGCTATCCGGCCCGTTCGGACGAGCGGGTCGCCGCTTCCCAGGCCGTGATCACGGTGATGTGGTGGACGCTGACGGTCGGCCTGTCGGCACTGGCATCGCGGGTCATTTACCGGCTCCGCAAAGAGGTGCGGGACATCAAGAGCCTCGGGCAATACAGCCTCGAGCAGAAGCTCGGCGAAGGGGCGATGGGGGTGGTGTACGAGGCGAACCACGGAATGCTCAAGCGCCCGACCGCGATCAAGCTCCTTCGCCCGGAGATCACGGACCGGGAATCGCTCGAGCGGTTCCGCCGCGAGGTCCAGCTGACCGCCAAGCTCACCCACCCCAACACCGTCACCATCTACGACTACGGACGAACACCGGACGGCATGTTCTACTATGCGATGGAGCTCCTCAGCGGAGCAACGCTGACGCAGGTGGTCAACGCAAGCGGCGAGCAACCGGTGGAGCGCGTCGTGCGCATCCTTCGAGACGCCGCCCTGGCCCTGAACGAAGCGCACCAGATCGGCTTGATCCATCGTGACATCAAGCCGAGCAACATCATGCTGGCTCGACAAGGTGGGGTTCCCGACGTGACCAAAGTGCTCGATTTCGGCCTGGTCAAGAACCTCGGCCAGATCGACGATCTCGAACGCACCAACACCCTCTCCATCAAAGGGACGCCGCACTACTTGAGTCCTGAAGCAATTCAGAACCCACAGGGAATCGACGCCCGCACCGACCTCTACGCGCTAGGAGCCGTCGGCTATTACCTGCTTGCGGGGAGGCACGTCTTCGAAGGCAAAACGATCATGGAGGTATGCCTCCATCATCTCAACACGAAGCCAGTTTCGCTCGCGGAGATCGGTTCGATCGACGTACCTCCGGCGCTCGAGGAGCTCATCTTCGCGTGCCTCGAGAAGGACCAGGCCGATCGACCCGCCTCGGGCCAAGAGCTGGCCGACGCACTCGACCGTCTCGACGTCGCGCGGTGGAACCGGATGGACGCCGAGGCTTGGTGGGACGTATTCGGCCCAGAGATCGATCGAGCTCGAGAAGCGCTTCGACCCACGAGCCCGACCGAGCAGACGGTTGCGGTCGACCTCGACGAACGATAGCTACATCGAGCGGTGGTCTCGTCGGAGCGGGTGGTCCGGCGGCACCTCGACGAGGATGAGCGTGAGGCCGTCGGGATCGGCGACGCGAAGCTCGACCAAGCCCCAGGGCTTGAGTGTCGCCGCTTCGATGATCGTGGCGCCCGCCGCTCGCAGCTTGGCTTCCGCCATCGAGACATCACGAACCTGAAGCCAGAGCTCTGTCGAACCCGCCGGGGGCTCATCGTCGGAGCCGGTGATCTCGAGAAACCCGCCCCCGAGGAAGAAGACCACGCCCCGGGCGGTGCCCGAGCCGAACTCGCGCATCGGATGAAGACCGAGCAGGTCTCGATAAAACGCCAGGCTGCGATCGTAGTCGCGGGGATGAAGCATGAATCGGCTTGACAGGATCTCCATGGGTTCGACCGTTCGAGCTTACATTGTCTCTAGAGGCCTGGTGGGTATAGTCGAGAAGTAGTCTTGCTTGGGTCCAAATGCGCAACGATGCTCTGCCTCCCGTTGGCCGCTGCTCTGTTCGGGATCGGCTGCGAATCGGGCGGTGAGCCAATGGCGGAAGGCGTTTTCGCCGAGCTTGGTGAGCCGATCCCCTCAGCGAGTCCGGAGGAGCGTGAGGCCTTCGAACGTGGTCGCGCGGTTGCGCTCCGACGCTTCACGCGGGACGACGGACTTGGACCCGAGTGGAACGTCACGTTCTGCGGCGGCTGTCACGAAAAGCCGGTATTCGGAGGCGGTGCCAGCCGCTATCGGGATTTTCTTTTAGTAGGGGACGAGCTCGACACCGACGTAGTGGTGCCCCGCGGCAAGAACGGCGTCCAGCGCCAGTTTTCGCTGACGGAGGGTCGAGCCCCCTCGGATCCGCTTACCAATCTGAGCGCGACACGAAACCCGCTGCCGTTCTTCGGTGCGGGGCTGCTCTCCGAGATCCCGGACGAAGAGATTGCCCGGCGCGCGGACCCCGAGGATCGGGATGGCGATGGAATCAGCGGCCGGGTGAACGTTGCCAACGGACAGGTCGGTCGCTTCGGCCGGAAGGCGCAAACCTCCAGGCTCGAGCTCTTCGTGCGCGGACCGATCTTCAACCACATGGGGATTACTTCCGAGCCACTCTCGGAGGAACGTCGCGCGGCGTTGCCGATGATGCGCGCCGAACCTTCCATGCCGATCGCCGCGATGGAAGCCGTTACGGTGAAGCAGGCCGTGATCCCGGACGAACCTACCGTGGACCTCGATGAGGTACCGGACCCGGAGCTGTCCGAGGACGAGCTGTTCGACCTGCTGTCGTTCGTGTTGCTGATGGCGGCACCGCCGCCCGACCCAGCGACCGCTGCGAGCGAACGAGGTCGAGCCGTATTCGAGCGCATCGGCTGCGAGAGCTGCCACGTATCGACGCTCGAGGGCCCGCGGGGAGCGCTTCCCGTGTTTAGCGATCTCCTACTCCACGACATGGGGGACGGGCTGGCCGATGGCTTCCCCATGGGTTCCGCGACTGGACGCGAATTCCGGACGCAGCCGCTTTGGGGTGTCTACGCCGTTGGCCCCTATCTGCACGCCGGCCGGGCGGCTACCCTGGACGAGGCGATCCGGTGGCACGGCGGGGAGGCAGCGACCGCGAACCAGGCGTACCTCGCTCTAGGAAGCTCCGAGCATGCCGACCTGATCGCGTTTCTCGAGTCGCTCGGAGGTGCCGCCCAGCGAAGCGAAGGGTTGCTGCCGC
>CBDUCC010000164.1:0-8081 GCA_965365555.1 uncultured Myxococcales bacterium
GCGATGGTCCAAGAGCTTCACGAGAAGGCGTCGTACATGCGCAAGGGGCTGAACGACATTGGGTTCGACCTCGGCGAGAGCAACACGCACATCATGCCGATCATGATTCGTGACGAGACGAAGGCGATGTTCACCCATGTCGCGCTGCTCGAAAACGGCGTTCTGATGGTTCCGATCATGTACCCGGCCGTGAAAGAGGGCGAAGAGCGTTTGCGATTGAACGTGACCCGCGGCCACAGCTACGAAGACATCGACCAGGCGCTCGACTTGCTGAAGAAATTCGCCCACTCGTTCTCGCTCGTCGCTTAACGAAAAGAGCCCCAGGGTTTCCCCCGGGGCTCCTTTCAGTCATGCCTCAGGCGACTATTCCGTCGGCTTCGGCTCGTCCATCAAGTGGAACTCGACCCGTCGGTTGAGCGCGGCTTCTTCCTTGCTCTTCGGGTCGGGGTAGAGCGGCTTCTTCGGACCGAAACCTTGCGCCACGAGCCGCGAGCGACTCACCTGGCCTCGACCAACGAGGTAGCGAACGACGGTGTTCGCGCGCTTCTTGGAGAGGATCATGTTGTACTTCAGGCTTCCGCTCTTGTCGCTGTGACCCTCGACCCGCACCTTCTCGATCTCCGGGTGGGCGATCAAGACGGCGGCCACGTTGTCGAGCAGTGCCCAGGAGCGCTTTTGGAGCTTGGCGCTCCCCTTCTTGAAGTAGACCTTCTCGAGAATCTCGAGCCTTCCGTCGCCGATCTTGACGAGCTGCTTGGCCTGACAGCCCTGGTTCTCGATGGTACCGGGTTCGTCCGGACAGTTGTCGATGCGATCCGGTACGCCGTCTCCGTCACGGTCGGGATCGGGGCATCCGTCGTTTTCCGGCGGACCCGGATCGTTCGGGCACCGGTCGTCGAGGTCGAGGATCCCATCCTCGTCGTTGTCCGGATCGGGGCAGCCATCCTCGTCCTCGAACCCGTCGATGTCTTCGGGCTCGTTCGGGCACTTGTCCACTGTGTCGGGAACGCCGTCGCCATCGTTGTCGAGGTCCGGACAGCCGTCTTCGTCCTCGAATCCGTCCATGTCCTCCGCCTCGTCTGGGCACTGGTCGAGCTCGTCGGGAATGCCGTCGCCGTCCGCGTCCTGCACCTTGTCCTTCTCGGGCATCGTGAATCCGAGCATTCCAAAGACACGCCAATCGGGCGCTCCATAGCCATCGGTGACGCCGGCACTACCGCCCACACCCATCGTGAATCCGAACTTCGGAAGCCACTTGAAGCCGCCGAGTACCTCGACTGGCGTGTTCAAGCGGGTGACCGGGCTGACGTTGGCCGCTGCCCGTCCGAAGGCCTCGCCCGAGATCATGAACTGGTCATCTGCGCCGAGAACCACGAGGACGCCGCCTCCGAAGGTCCACTCATCCCCCACGCTGAAGCCGGCCCCCGGGACGGTGACGGTGCGGGTGTTGAGCTTGTACCCGCCCTGCAGCGGGATACGCACATGGTCTCCGGCATTGAAGTTCATCAAAAGCTCGAACCAGCCACCGAGATATGGGCTACGGTCGATGCCACCGGCGAAGTCTTGTCCGCTTCGAGCCAATGATGCGGTGTTCACCGTCATCGTGGTGTTGACGCCGATTTGGAACACGTCGTCCCGGGTGCCGAAGAAGTTGAACCGGGCGCCCACGTACAGGTCGCCGAGATTCGAGCCGCTTAGCGCGGGCAGACCGTCGCCCTCGCGTATGATGAAATGGTACGGCGTGTCGATGAAGATCACGATGTGGTCAGCCAAGCCCAAGCTCAGCACCAAGTGACCCGTCAACTGCTGATCGACGACTTCGCTACTCACGCCGCCGATGTCGAGCTTCAGCGGATCATCGGCGTAGTCGAGCCACAACTGAAACCCGAAGCGTAGATGTCCTTGACCGTCCGGCGTGCTAGTTGCGAAGCCGTCCGTCGCCAACTCTGCCGGTCGGAACTGATTGAGATCGATCTGGGTCGACTGGGCGTTTGCGCTCGAGGTGGCCCCCAGGATCAACGATCCCAGCAACCATATCCAACCCCGATTGAAGATTCCTGGGCTCTTGCCGATCATGCTTCCTCCATTCCCCGTTTGGTTGCGCCCTTGGGCGCGCATGAACGGCTGCACGCTATCACTTCCCAGCATGTCGGTGATAGTTGCTGGCGATTGCGAAAGATTTGCGTCGACGAATTGCTGGAGGGCGTCGTCCAGCCCATCACCGTTCGCGGCTAGGCTTCAGTTGCAGCCGCCTAGACCGCCGGCGCAGATCAGAGGGCCCTGACTGGGGAAGTAGTAGGCCCAGATGAAGCACATCTCGTCGTTCACGGACGTGCCGAATCCCACCTGCTGATCGCTGAGGTTGCTCCAAGAGCAGGTGAGGTTGAAGCCCCCGCCCGCTGGGATCTGGAAGGGCGGATCGTAGACCACGGTTTCGGGTTCATCCCAGAGGAAGAACGGCAAGTCGTAGACCGGTGTCCCCGCCACTCCTTCGCCCTCCGTCACCTCGACGTAGACGTCGGTGCCCCACTGATGCTCGTGCCCAGTGATCGCAAAGTAGCGGGCACCGTCGAAGCGTGACGGAACACGAACGAAGGAGGGGCCAAGAGTCGCCTCGCTCATGGGAGGGATCGAAATTCGCGTGTCCCCGAGGAACATGATGTTGGCTTCGTTCTCGACTTCGTCTGCGGGCATTGGGACGAATGTGGAGGTGGCTTCGAGAACCTGTGGCATCGTGTTGACGTTCACATAGTGAAGCTCGAGCCGGAGCATCTGATTGGGCTCGATGGTGTAGGCGACTCCCTCCGGAAGCGTGAGTCGATCCTCGGCCCGCTGGGTGATGATCAGCGGCGGATCGTTGAATGTGTCCGTGAAGGGTACGCACGGATAAGGTTCCGGTCGCTCGGTCTCGTCGTTGACCTTGTAGACGATGAAATGGTGCGATGTTGCACCGAGCACGTTGTGGATTTCGTGAACCGAGATCGGCTCGGTGTTTCCGAGGCGCTTCACGACGCACTGCGTGCCCTCGACGCTCGCGGGGACTTCCGATGGTCCCCATTTCACGCTGAAGCTGCCGTCGGGCTGCATGGTGCTGCCACCTTCTCCACCTTCTCCACCGGCGCCGCCCGAGCCTGAAGCCGCAGCGGCGCCCGCTGAACCGCTCGAGCCAGCCGATCCGCCGGAGCCGGGTGCGCCGCTCGTACCGCCGGAGCCGGCGTTGCCATCTCCGCCGCATGCGACCAGAAGCGAGAGGCTCAGTGTGCATAGACGTGCCATGCCTTCAGGGTAGCCGAGCGCCATCGATGCGCGAAGCCCCCGTCTCCGAACTTCGTGCGATCCCTCACGGACCGAGGTGACGGTTTCTACTTCTTCGGGAAGTACAGGCTGACGGTCTCTGCAATGCAGCCGGGGCGGTCCTCGCCTTCGATCTCCACCGTCACTCGCACTACGGATAGAATGCCGCCCTTCGACTCCTCGACCGAGACGACCTCCGCTCCGCCACGAATACGTGCCCCGACCCTCACAGCTGCCGGAAATCGCACCTTGTTGGTCCCGTAGTTCACCGCGAACTCGAACCCGCGGACCTCGAAGATCTGCGGCATGAACGAGCTCACGAGTGAGAGAGTGAGATACCCGTGCGCGATCGTCGCGCCGAACGGTCCCGTCTTCGCCCGTTCAACGTCGACGTGAATCCATTGATGGTCGTTGGTGGCGTCGGCGAACTTGTCCACTCGCTCCTGCTCCATGGTCATCCACGGGCTGTACCCGAGATGCTGACCCACAGCGGACTTGAGGTCATGAGGGGACTCGAAGATGGTTTCCGGCATTGCCGGCGAGAATACCCCGGTTCGGTTCCCGTGCCAGAGCCCAAGCAAAACCAGGGGACAGGTACCCCCTCCCGTTCGCCAACGATTCTCAGCCCTTACAAACCCAACTGCGAATTCCTCCATACGTGCACCCTCGCAGCCATGCATGAATTCGCAGTTGGGTCTGCAAGTGCCTCAAATGCTTGCAGTTCCGGAGGGGCTGCGTGTCCCGTTGTCTACGCGGGAGGGGCTGCGTGTCCCGTTGTCTACGCGACGCCGTCGATGCTCGTTTTGGCGGCGCTCATGGCGGTGATGCCGCCGGAGACGATGAAGGCCATGAATTCGGCTCCGTCGGCGTCGAGAGGCTGCACCCGTTCTCGCGGAACGACGATGAGATTGCCAGCGAAGTTGTACGATTCCGGGAGGTACACGGACACCTGGCCTTCGAGCTGCGGGTCATCGAAGCTCTCGGCGGTCAAGAAGACGAGCACCTTGAGCCCGTGATCGTTGATCTCGACGGCTACGGGCTTGTCGAACTTCCGTTGGCCGCCAACGAACGCACCGAAGAGGTCCCGAATCGCGTTGTAGAGGATCCGAATCAAGGGAACCCGCTGCATCCCGGCTTCGATCCACTGCAGGAGCTTCGTCCCGACGACATTTCCCGTCAGGTAGCCGATCAGCGTGATGCCCGCCCCGGCGATCAAGATCCCGAGGCCGGGCACGCTCGTGTCGAGCCATGCGTCGAGGGTAGTGACCGTCGTGACGACAATCCACAGCGTGATGGCGACGGGGGCGAGGACCAGCAGCCCCTGCGCGAAGCTTCTCGTGAGCGTTCTCATGGGGATCTCCCTATCACCAGGTTGCGCGCCGCGCATTTGAGACCACAACCACGCCCCGTGCATCCGCGTTCCCCAGTTCGGCCACGCCTGACGCCGGGCATTCGCCACATGCTCATGGGCACGCTGTTCTTCAGCGCGATGAGCGTCTTCGCCAAGCTCGCTGGAGAGCGATTGCCGACGATGGAGCTCGTCCTCGCCCGCGTGCTCGTGACTCTCGTCATGTGTTGGTGGGCGCTGCGGAGCCTGCCGATCTCGCCCTGGGGCAACAACAAGAAGCTCCTCCTGATGCGTGGCTTCGCCGGGTTCATGGGGTTGAGCTGCTACTTCTACGCGATCAACCATCTGCCCCTGGCGGATGCAACCGTGATTCAGTTCTGTAACCCGATGCTCGCCGCTCTGATTGCCGTCTTTGCGCTCCGCGAGCCCCTCCGAGGCACAGACGTGGTCGCCACACTCCTGAGCATGTTCGGCGTCGTCCTCGTGGCGCAGCCGAGCTTCCTGTTCGCAGACGGCGTGGCTCTGGATCCGGTCGCGGTGATCATCGGCGTCGTTGGTGCGATTTTTTCCGCCGTCGCCTACGTGGTGATTCGTCGGCTCGGCGCCACCGAGCATCACATGGTCGTGGTCTTCTATTTCCCTCTGATCACTGGGCCGGCATCGCTCCCGCTGCTGGCTGTCGAGGGTGTGGTCATGCCCGAGGGCATCGAATGGCTCTACCTGCTGGGAATCGGCATCGCCGCTCAGCTCGGGCAGATCGAGATCACACAAGGCTTCAAGCTAGAAACCGCCGGAAGAGCCTCTTCGGTGACCTACCTGCAGATCGTGCTCGCCTACAGTTGGGGTGTTCTCTTGTTCGGTGAGTATCCGAACGCGCTCAGCGTGGTCGGCGCGGTGCTGGTCGTTCTCGGCGTCTTCAGCGTCACGCGGCGCCCTCAGTCCTGATACAGCGGCGCGAAGAGATCGGGATCCACGCCAATACCGTCGAGGTCCTCGGCGCCGTCGAGGTCGGTGATGAAGGTCATCAGTCGTCCCCAGCCTTCATGCTGGGTCGCGATTTTCGCTCCGGTGCTCAGCTCCACCCAACCCTCCCAGGTCGTCTCGATGCCACCCACCGGGATGATCTGGACCCACATCCGCCAGGCCGCGGGCAAACCATCTTCACCCGGAATCCACAGATAGGCATCTCCGGGCGTCACGCCTCCGGAGCTGTAGCTGACCAACAGAGCGCGGCCTCCGTCGTCGAGCTCCACCAGTGCACGCTCCACCCCTGCGTCGAAGAACTTCACCACCGGGTTCAGCCAGAACGAATCGTTGATCCAATACCCGTAGGCGGTGCGAAGCGCTTCGGCCGCATCCGCCTCGTTCAACTCGGCGCCTTGCCTCCAAACACGACCGCTCTGATCCGCCGTGCGAAAGAGGGCGCGCGACTCGCCCCAGCGAAGCTCGACCAGACCTCGCGCACGGTCCCAGACGTAGTGGTGGCGCTCGAAGAACGACCAGCGCACTGCGCCTGTCCGCTCCCAGGCATCCTTGCCGACGGCATCCTCCAGAGAGCGGGCGAGGGCGTCGGCCTCGGGGCCCGGCTGTCCCTCCGGCCGTGCGTCGCTCAGCGAATACAAGACGACGACCACCCCGAGCACGCCGAAAAGCAGGATGGCAGCGAGGATCTGGAACGCACGCATCATCGGAAGGTGCCGAAGCCTACACTGTGCAGACCGGTCGCAAAAGCGCTATGACGCGCCCATGGCGCATTCGCACGGACACCATGGTGGCTCAGAGGGCTCGCCGAAGATCGACACCCGAGAACGCGGAGCTCCGAAGGACGGAGAACCCCAGCACCTCGACAAGCGGTTGTTCATGCAACTGCTCGTGTTTCAGGTCCCGACCGGGACGTCGATCAAGGCCAACCAAGAGGCGCTGCTCTCGGCCCTGCGCGAGGGGAAGGTTCCCGGGGTCGTCTACGCCGACGCCAACGATCCACGTGGCGTGGCCCTGCTCAGCTTCGGAGAGGACCCCGCCGTCTTTGTCGATGCGGTACGCCCGTTGTTCGAAGCGGAGCCGATGCGCGACTGGACCCTGCGACCCGAGCTGACGATGATCGGCCGAACCTACAGCAGCGGCTACGAGCAGGACCTCGCCTACTGGCTTCTCGATCGTCCGCGCGAGACGGTGCTCAACGAGCAATGGAACTGGGCGGTTTGGTATCCGCTGCGACGGACCGGTGCCTTCGAGCAACTCGAACCCCGGGAAAAAGGAGGCATTCTTCGTGAGCACGCCACGATCGGCCGCGCGTACGGCGATCAGGATCTCGCCCACGACGTTCGGCTTGCATGCCACGGCCTCGACACCAACGACAACGAGTTTCTGATCGGCCTCATCGGCGCGGAATTGCACCCCCTCTCGCACGTCGTTCAGTCGATGCGGGGCACCGTGCAGACCTCTCAGTACATCCAGCAGATGGGCCCATTCTTCGTTGGGCGCGCAATCGGCCGCAATGCCGGGTAGCACGTTCGGCGAGGCCTTTCGTGTCACGACCGCCGGTGAGAGCCATGGTCCGGCCAACGTGGTGATCATCGACGGTTGCCCGGCGGGCCTGCCGCTCTGCGAAGAGGATATCGTTCCCGACCTGGAGCGCCGCCGCCCGGGGCAGAGCAAGATCGTCACGCAGAGAAAGGAGCCGGACGCGCCCGAGATTCTCTCCGGTGTATTCGAGGGCGAAACCACCGGTACGCCGATCGCCATCCTCGTGCGCAATCAAGACCAGCGCTCTCGCGACTACGCGAAGATCAAAGACATCTATCGGCCCGGACACGCGGATTACACGTTCGATGCCAAGTTTGGTGTACGGGACTATCGCGGCGGAGGCCGGAGCAGCGCGCGCGAGACCGTCGCTCGCGTGGCTGCGGGGGCCGTCGCGAAGAAGCTCATCGCCCACGCCTTCGGTGGCGAGGTGCTAGGCTACGTCAGTCAGATCGGCGACATTCGCGCGAACCTGCCAACGGACATCACGCTCGATCAGGTGGAGGTCTTGCCCGGCGGAGAACCTAACATCGTCCGGTGCCCCGACCCCACCGCTGCGCGCGAGATGGTGGCGCTCATCGAAAAGGTCCGAAAGGACCAGGACTCCATCGGCGGCGTATCGGAGATCGTCGCACGCAACGTGCCGGCCGGCCTCGGCGAGCCAGTGTTCGATAAATTGAAGGCGGACCTCGGGAAGGCGTTGTTCAGTTTGCCTGCGGTGCTCGGAGTCGAGTACGGCGCCGGGTTTGCGGTTGCGACCGCACGGGGAAGCGAGAACAACGACGCCTTCGAGACCGACGCCGAAGGCAAGGTCACGACACGCTCCAACCGACACGGCGGAATGCTAGGTGGAATCTCGAGCGGGCTGCCCATCGTACTTCGAGCCGCAATCAAGCCCACGAGCAGTCTCCCGCGC
>CBDUCC010000165.1:0-8053 GCA_965365555.1 uncultured Myxococcales bacterium
CCTTCGAGGCATTGCGCAACGATGAACGCCGTCGCCTCACTCACAGCATGCGCTGCCTCCGCGCCCAGGAGTCGTATATCCTCGATCAACGGACCCTGACCGGGGTTCCGGTCGGCTTCGCCGACTCCGGCGGGCCAACCCCCATCGAGGATCGGGGACGAACCGTCGCCGGCTGGGCGGCGCCTTCGACCCCTCCATCGTCCGGGGGGCGGGCATCGCGAATAACGGCGACTCCGGCCGAACGCAGTGAGGGTTCCGTCCACCCGCGCGGGGGATTCCCGGGCGGTCTCGACCTCGCGGCATCCGTGTTCGCCCCAGAGCCCTGTGACTAGCGCACCGGGAGAGGGCCCGCGCGGACTCGATCGACGCCGTCGCTCGGACCGGACAGCACCCGAAGGCGTTCGGCCCCTCGAAACCAGCCGACGTACATGGTGTAGTCGTCGGCCTGAAAGTTCGCAGGCACGAGGAGTTTCTGCGAGTCCGCAACGATCTCGCCGGGCCGCCACCTCGACACGGGGTAGCGACCGCCCGTCGGCTCATGGTCGCCGTTGAGGCGAAGGCCGTTACCATCGATGTGCACGAACACTTCGTGCCCCCGTGGCGGCCGTTCAGACACCTGCCAATACCAGGTGACCTCGAAGCGCTGGCCGGCGCCCACGCTCTTTTCGGACGGAAGCACGAGGTCGTACCCGATGAGCGCGACGCGGCCGTCGAAATCTGCTTGGATCGAGCGCGTCGGGGCAAAGTCTTCGGGCATGATCAAGCTCGCCACGAAACTCTGGTTCGGACGGTCCGTGATTGGCGTTCCCGTGACCAGCAGCAGTTTCGTGCTCCTGGCGTCGGCCACGTAGAGGTGTCGGCCCAAGCTGTCGCGATGCCTCGCGTCGAGTGCAACCAGCTGCTCCGGGGGGACGAGAGCCCAGCGCCGCTCGGGCGCTCGCAGGAACTCGAGCAGCGCGTCGGCGTCCTCGAGCTCGATGACGGCGCCGTCGGTGTAGTAGCGGGCAGCCTCGGCTCCGACGCGGTAGGCGGCGAGCGGATCGTCTTGTGACTCGCGAAGGGCGGCATAGGTTTCGTAGGCGGGCCTCGAGGAAAAGTGCTGAGCGAGGTTCGGCTGAAACGACCAGGCGATGAAGCCTCCGGAGGGCAGCGCGGCGACGAACACGGGCAGGATCCGCAGAGGCCCGAGCTGCTCTTGAAGGTACGGAAGCCAAGGCAAGCCGAATACGGCCGCTGCGAGCAACAACGGGACGAACAGTGCCACGCGTCCGACGCGAACGACGATCGAGGCGAGCGGAAGGTCGAAGGCGAAGCACATGAGGCCAAAGGTGACGCAGGCGCCGAGTACGGAGACCAGCGCGATCGCCCAGCCCCGTGCGGGCCAGGGTGCATTCCACTGCTCTCGGAGTCGCTGCATCGTTCGGTCGAACCGAGGTCGTTCCGAGCCGGGACTCACGAGGAACAGGCAGAGGCTCGACGCAGCGAAGAGCAGCACGAGTGTCCAAGCGACCCCGGCGCGGTAGTCGGCGGGCATGCTGAGATCGGCGCCGGCCAGGGTGCGAAGCGGAAGGTCGGGGTAGATCGCGTAGTCGCGTACGAGAAGACCGGCCAGCAACGCGATGACGACCGCCGCGCCGGGGGCACGCTTCATCGTCGTCAGCGGATCGTCGAGCCAAAGTCCAAGCAACGCGCCGAGTGGGACCAGTGCAAGCACGGGCGGCGTCCCGTACCGCGAAGCGAACACCGTCCACGAAACGAAGCTGAACACGAGCCAGAGCACGAGCGCCCAGCCGAGAGTCCGGACGCGCGGCGGACGACCAGGCGCAGGCCAGATTGCCGAAGCAAACGCCAAGGGAAGGGCGGCGCTCCATGGCGCGAAACCATGAAATACGAGCTCGAACGCCTTGTCCCAGGGCGGCGGATCACCTCCGATCGCTCCGGCTCCAAGCCAGATGCTGTAGCTCGGGGCGTCTGCCACCACTGCGCGAACGACGCCGACGATTCCGAGCACGGCGAACACCGGAGCGACCCAACGCGCCGCGCCGCGACCGGTTGGGGCGCTGCCGACAGCCATCCATGCCACCGTCGCGACCAGGGGAGGCAACGGGCCGAGGAGAACCCCACTCGTCACCGTGCTCAGCGCGATCGCAGCACAGAAGGAGAGGGCGTGCAGAGCCGTCCGGGCGCGGCCCGTTCGGCCGCTACTCAGCGTGAGCGCTGCAACGCCTACCCAACCCTGCGCGGCCATTCCGACCGCATCGCCCATCGCCAGGCGGGCGTTCAGCAGAAATAGCGGTGTCGAAGCGAGCATCGCGACCGCGATGACGCCAGCGCGCGACCGCCCCGCGGCCGTGCACAAGGAATACGCGCAGCCCGCAGCGAATAGACCCGCGAGCGCATTCGTGATTCGTGCCGCCACTTCGCTCGCGCCGAAGAGCCTGAGCATCAGTTCCGTGGTTCTCTGGGGTTGGAGCTCCCAGGGATCCCAGATTCCGGTGGCGCCGAGTCCTCCGACGATGACGAGGGCAGCGACCAGGACCACCGAGCGTTCGAGCCAGATGGATCGCGGCATCGCTCAGTCCATGATCTCGTCGACTTGTTCGACCAACGGCTCGTCGGCGCCAGCCACGAGGACGGGCGCGTTCTCGATGCCGTCGAGCTGTGACTGCCATCCGGCCAGGGCCTCTTTGAAGTCCGGCAGCTCACGGGCCGGCATCCGAGATCCAGGGCCATTCAGCTCGTCGAGTGGGTCGATGTATCGGCTGTACTTCTTGAGGCCAAAGTGCAGATGTGGCCCCGTCGATCGACCCGTCGACCCCACGAAGCCGATCAGCTCGCGTTGCTTGACGAACGTCCCCGCCCGGATGCCGCCCTTGATGCGATGGAGGTGGGCGTACGCGGTCTCAAAGCCTCCGCTGTGTCGGATGACCACGAGGTTTCCGTTGGCTCCCTTGCGACCGGCGAAGGTCACGCGGCCGTCTGCCGCCGCCCAGACCGGGGTGCCGGTCGCAGCCGCATAGTCCACCCCGAGGTGCGGCATCACTCGCTTCAGGATCGGGTGCAGACGCCTAGGGTTGAATCGGGACGACAGACGATCGTAGCGAAGCGGGGTGCGAAGCCATCCGCCCACCATGGCGCGACCCGTTTCATCGTAGAACTGACCGGTCGCGTTCCCCGATTCGTAATAGAATGCCCGCAGCTTGCCCGTCTTCTGCCCCTCGTACTCGAGCGCGTGGACCCGCCCGTAGCGCAGGAACTCTCCGTCGACACGCTCCTCGTCCACCACGATCCGGAATACGTCGCCCTTGCGCGCCTGGAGCGCGAAATTCACTCGGCCTTCGAAGGCCTCGACGAAGAAAGTGGCAAGTCCGGCAGGCAGGCCGAGGCCGACGAGACCATCGCCAATCGACGTCTCGACGGAGGAGGCTCGCGCAATCGGCGTTCGTTCGACCTTCACGTGGATCTGTTCGGCCCTGAAAACGCCGTCCGCGCCACGCGTGACCGCGACGAACTCAGTGGCGGAGGGGTGATATTCGAAGCGGCTCAACGCAGCGTTCTCGTCCCGCTCCACGATCAAACGATGCTCGGGCCGACAGCGTCGGAAGTCGACGATATGTTCGAGGGCTGTTTCGATCTCGGCGCACTCTTCGGATTCGAGGCCGGCCTGAAGCAGTGCGCCACGGAAACTCGGCACCGTACCGAAGAGCGTTTCATAGCGCGCGTTGGGACTCGAGCGGGAGAGCGCCAGTTTCTCGGCCTCCGTGAGCTCCGGCTGTAGGCCAGCGTCGATCTCTGGAGCCTGCGCGCCTTCGTCGAGGCCGAGGTCCGCGGCGAGTTTCGCGTCTTGGCGTCCAAGCCTGTCTTCGAACCATGACCAGGTCTGAGGGATCACGGTTCTGGCAACCCAAACAAGCAAGGCGCCGAGGACGAGCACACCCACGAGGCTGCCGACCACGATCCGCCGCGTCCGACGTGCGCGGAGCTCGCTCGGAAGAAGCGCCATGTCGACCGACGGCAAAGGCCGTAGCGCGCTGGGCTTCTTCTCGCTCGAGGGATCGGCGCTCATCGAAGCGGGGGCTTATCAGCGCTGGTCCGAATAGGCAAAGGCGACGGTGTTTGACACCCTTCGGGCTCGGCGCTAAGTCGCCGCTTCCACTCGGGTGGAATTGACATCTCGGTTCAGCAGAACCCTCGCGGGAGTAACTCAGTGGTAGAGTGCCATCTTGACAAGGTGGAAGTCGGCGGTTCAAACCCGCCCTCCCGCACCACGGCGTCGCCCCTGACGGCTCAGCCCGCCCATTCGTAGGCGCACAGCCGACGTTCAGACGCGTCTGCCGTTTCTGGCACGTCTGCCACGCCTAGGGGCGTCCGGACAGTGCCACCGACCGGCCGATGTAATCCTGGCGCAGAGCCGCGTCTGCAAGGAACTCCGCGACGCCCTTGCGGGAGATCGTCCAGCGTTGCACCTCGCCGCTCGGCGAAGCGAAGTGGGCTCCGCCGTCGTCGTCATCGCTGAGGTGCACCGGCTGCGCCAGGACCCAGTCGACCCCACTCTCCCGTACCTCGAGCTCCTGAGCTTCGGTATCCACGATTTGAGGCTTCAAGAGCGCTCTGAAGAACCATCGATCCAGCCATCGGAGGTTGTCTCGTGTCTCCCCGACTCCGTACGAGGACTGGACGACGAGTCGACGGACGCCAGACTTCTGCATCGCCGCGACGACATTCCGGGTGCCCGCCGATCGGACGTCCAGCGCGGTGCGTGCGGGTCCGAAGAGGCGAACGCGCAGCGGATTCTCAGTGATGCCTAGCGTGATGATCACGGCATCCTGCCCGGCCACGGCCGCATCCACGTCGCTCGGATTGGTCGCATCGCCGTTGATTCGCGTCAGCCCTGGCGACGGGTGTTCGATCGACTCCGCATGTCTCGAGAATGCCGTGACCCGGTGACCACGGGTGAGTAAGGCGTCGATGGTGGCGCGCCCCGTGCCTCCGGTGGCGCCGATGATGAGTACGTTCTTCTGCTGCTCCATGAGTACCTCCTAGTGACCGGGACTGTGCAGCCGGCATTGACATGAATCCAATGACTTGTTTCCATGTGGTCATGAATACAGCTCATGCTTTTGCCGACCTTCATGCGGTCGACCTCAACCTGCTGGTCGCCCTGGACGCGCTGACCCGGGAGCGAAGCGTCACCAAGGCGGCGGCCCGGGCCGGCGTCACCCAGTCGGCGATGAGTCACACGCTTCGGCGACTCCGCGATCTCTTCGGGGACCCGCTCCTCGTCCGGGGGCGAGGCGGCATGGTTCTCACGCCCCGTGCTGAAGCGCTGACGATCCCGCTCCGCAGCGGCCTCCTCAGCCTTGGCCGCACCCTCTCGGAGCCTCAGCCCTTCGAGCCCGAGAGCGCGACCCGGGCCTTTCGGATCGTTTCGCCGGACCTGTTCGACCTGCTCGTCCTGCCGACGCTATTTCGGCGCCTCGGGGAGCGGGCTCCGTCGATCGACCTCGCTGTCGCGCCAACACCCCCGCGCCTGTCGGAGGCGCTCGAGACGGGTGAGGTCGACCTCGCGATCTACCCCGTTCTCGTGGACGCGAAGCCGTTCGACCTTCGTGAGCAGCTCGATCCGGAGCTCCAACGTCGAACGCTTTTCCGAGACGAGTTCCGCTGTTTTCATCGCCCAGGTCACCCGGCGTTCGAGCGTAGCCGTCTGACGTTGAAGGCGTTCGCAGGGCTCGACCACGTTCTCGTCTCTCCTGGCGGTGAAGGTCCCGGGTTGGTCGCCCGCGTGCTCGCGGAGCAAGGAACGACGCGCCGAATCGCGCTTCGCGTCCCCCACTTTGCGACTGCCCTCGAAGTGGTTGCGGGCAGCGACCTGGTGCTGACCGGACCCTCGAGTCTCACGAGCTGTCCCGGCGGGACCTCGCTCGTCATGCGTCCGGCGCCGCTCCAACTGCCCCCGCATGCGATCACCATGCTCTGGCATGCGCGCTTCACCGAAGACCCCGCGCACCGCTGGTTCAGGAGCCTCATGGTCGATGTCACCGCTGAAGTGCCCTCCCTCCCGGTCGGCCGCCGGAAACGTCGGAAGTCGTCCTGAGGACGGCTACTTCGGCTGGCTTGCAATCGACCCCTCGTGTGTCAAAAAGGCCGTCCTTGACGCGGTTTCACACCAACGCGAACATTTCGGCATCCCCGTTCGTCAAATGACGGTCGGGGGAACGATGCGTACCGCCCGGGAGCTCCTCGAGGAGCGTGGCGAGCTCAAGAAGGACACGGTAGCGGCCCGGGTCGACGGCAAGCTCTACGACTTGCATACGCCCCTTCCCGAAGCAGTCTCGGAAGTAGCCCCGATTGGCGCCCACGACGAGGATGCGCTCTCCGTCATTCGGCACTCGAGCGCGCACGTCATGGCCGATGCGGTGCAGCGTCTGTTCCCGGGGACCAAAGTGGCGTTCGGGCCGGCCACCGAAGAGGGCTTCTACTACGACTATGATCGTCCGAGTGGCACCTTTTCCGACGAGGACCTTCGGGCGATCGAAGAGAAGATGGCAGAGATCATCGAGGCCGACAGCACTTTTAGGCGCGAAGTCGTGACCCGAGAACAAGCCCGCGAGCTCCTGAGCTCACTCGGCGAGAGCTTCAAGCTCGAGCACTTGGAGCGCTTGAACGATCCGATCTCGCTCTACCGGCATGGGGACTGGGTGGACCTTTGCGAAGGACCGCACGTCCCCTCGACGGGTTTCCTGAAAGCCGTGAAGCTGACGAGCGTTGCCGGTGCCTATTGGCGAGGCGACGAACGAAACCCGATGCTCCAGCGCATCTACGGCACGGCGTTCGCCTCACCAAAAGCGCTGCGCGCTCACCTCAAGCAACTCGAGGAAGCCAAGAAGCGCGACCACCGAAAGCTCGGCAAGGAGCTCCAGCTATTCAGCTTTCATCCGACCGCGCCTGCGTCGCCGTTTTTTCTCCCGCGCGGTTCGACGATATACAAGCTCCTCGAGGACTACGTCCGAGCGCTTTACGCGCGCTACGGATATGATGAAGTGATCACGCCGCAGATCTTCGACAACGAGCTGTTTCATACTTCGGGACATCTCCCCTCGTACGCCGAGAACATGTACATGGCGGCCACCTCGGAGACTCTCGAGAAGCTTCAGCACCGCGTGGAGAAGAAGCCGCCGACGAACACCGAAGAATGGACGGAAGCCTTTGGTGAGTCGCTGCGCTTCGGAGTGAAGCCGATGAACTGCCCGAGTCACTGCCTGATCTACGGCATGACGAAGCGCAGCTACCGCGATCTACCGATGCGCATGGCCGACTTCGGCCGGCTTCATCGTTTCGAGCGAAGTGGTGTCGTTCAAGGGCTCACACGGGTCCGCACGTTCTCGCAGGACGATGCGCACATCTTCTGCACGCTCGACCAGGTGCAGGACGAGATCAAGGCGTTCCTCGACCTCGTCTACGATGCCTACCGCGATTTTGGGTTTACCGACGTCCGCATCGTGATTGCTACCCGGCCCGAGAAGCGACTCGGCGCCGATGAGGTCTGGGACCAGGCGGAGGAAGCGCTCGAGGAGGCGGTGAAGGCGAAAGCGTTGCCGTACGAGATCGCGGAGGGTGAGGGCGCGTTCTACGGCCCGAAGATCGAGTTTCACTTGAAGGACGCCATCGGCCGCCCTTGGCAGCTCGGAACGATCCAAGCGGACTTCAATCTGCCGGAGCGCTTCGACCTAACCTACGTCGGCGAGGACAACACCACGCACCGGCCCGTCATGCTGCACAGGGCGATTTTGGGCTCGATCGAGCGTTTTTTCGGGGTGCTGACCGAGCATCTGGGAGGGTCGTTCCCCGTCTGGCTGGCTCCCGAGCAGATCGCTCTGTTGACGGTCAGTGAGAAGTTCAACGACTATGCCCGGACCGTGCAGCAGGAGCTTCAGCAGCGGGGTTACCGAGTCACCGCCGATTTGAGCGGCGACAAGCTGGGCGCCAAAATTCGCCAAGCGCGCCTGATGCGGATTCCGTATCTCGGCGTGATCGGACAGAAAGAAGTCGA
>CBDUCC010000166.1:0-7958 GCA_965365555.1 uncultured Myxococcales bacterium
GCTCTTCTGACACGGGCTCCTGAACCTCTCCGATGGGGGCGTCACGCTGGGCATCCATCAGCCGGAAGAGGACGGCGTTCATGGCCGTTCCATCCCCGATGCAGTGATGCAGTCGCATGACCATGGCCGACCCACCTCCGACGTTTTCGACCAGGTGGACCTGCCAGAGCGGCTTCGAGAAATCGAGCGGTGTGCTCGCCAAGTCGCTGATGAAGCGCTGAAGCTCCGCCATGTCGCCCGGCTCGGGGAGCGCCACCCGATGCACGTGCGCGTCGAGGTCGAAGTTCGGGTCGACCTCCCAGTGCGGCGTGCCTACCGGAAGGCGCGGCTCCACGATCCGCATCTTGAACCGGTCCAGTGAAAGGAGGCGCACCTCGATGGTCTTCCGGAAGCGTTCAAAATCGATCGATTGGTCGAGCAATGAAACACCCGTGATCATCATCAGATTGGTCGGGACTTCCATGTGAAGCCAAGCCGAATCGACGGGCGACATCTGCTTGATGGGCGTGGTCATTCGTGGAGCTTCGTTCGGGCCGCGGGGTGGCGTCAAGCCCTGTGGTCACTCCAGTCTGCCTCGCTCACTTCCGCGAGCAGCGGCGATCCTCCAGCTCTGCTCCCGAGCAGCACGCATGATCTCGCGGAGCGGCCCTCCGTCTTCTAGCGCTGCCGCCTCACACGCGGCCTCCCCATCCACCCTGCAGACGGCGAGCGTCGCGACGTAGTCATCGAGACGCCCGGCCGGCGCGCCTCCCGAGTCCACCAAGCACCGAGTGAGCTCACCCCCCTCGAAGCCGGTGGCCTTGCCATCGTTGTCACCGGCGGAATTGCAGCCGAAAACGACGATGGAGAGGATCAGCAGACAACGCATGAGCCGGAGAGGCTCACTTCGACCTCACGCCAGCTTGAATCGAGAGGATGCAGCCGTTGACGCCCCTCGTTGGGCCAAACTCGATGTGACGCCTCTTCTTTGGGAAGTTGTACCCCACGCCGCCGCCCTGTATGCCGTAAGAGGGCGCGCCGTACTTCGCGCTGAGGTGTTCGCTGATCTCCACGCACGGCTCCCGCGACTCTTCGGTAGTCAGGATCCGTGAGAAGTAGTGAGCGCGCCCTTCGGACCCAAATGACGCGCTGTCGTAGAAGAACGAGCCTTTCTTGGGACACGCGACCATCGTGTCACCTTGGCTCTTGCAACGGGCACCACGTTTCGCCTGCGCGGCGGTGAAATCGGCACGCGTGTACCTTCCGACCGCGAGATCGTAATAGTCCAGCCACTCAGCGACGGCTTGCGACCAATTCTTCCCGTCCGCGCTAGCCGGCGTTGTGAGTGCGATGATCGCGACCAGTACCGCTGCTCTCATCCGAGCCTCTCGAGTTCCAGTTCCGTCGGCTGCGAGTCTTGCGCCATCGCGCCGGACGATATCAGACTTTGGTTGGTGATAAACGCTTCGTCTTCAGCAGGCCGCGCGGCCCGTGCGGGCCTGCGTCTCCGAATCGGCGGAGTTCTCGAGAACGCACGCTGCGACAGCAGCCTTGCACTCCTCGGCCCTGTCCGTATCGCTCGCTAGCAGTCGTAGGCTTCGTGGTCGGGAGCGAAGTCCTCGTCTGTGAGTCCGGCGTTCAGAATGAGCTTTGGGTAGTCGTACGACTCGTACCCCCGCCCCTTGTGGTCCCAGGAATTTTCTTGAAGGGGCATGAGGGACTTCTTACCGATGAGGTATCGGACTCGACTGCCGTAGTGATCGGGTACGAAGAGCTCGTCTCCTTCGTCGATGGAGTCGGGCGACCGGAGGTCGTTGTAGTGGAGGATCACGTACATCGTCTGGCCAACGCGTTTGGCGAACTTCCAGAGGTTCTCGTTCTTCAGGACCTTGACCGTCTTGCCCGTGCTCGGCAGCCGCGCACTGATCTCCCAAACCCCGTGCTCCATGATTTCGATCTGCTCATTTCGACGCTACCATGAGCCCAGGAGACCCGAGAGTCGGGGAAGGAACGACCTAGCGCGGCGCAGGGGTCGAAATCGACTGGGTTTCCATTCGCCGACTTCCTCAGGACGGCGTCTTCCTGCTACCGTCTAGCGAACGTCGAGGCAAGCGCAGTGTCAGCTTGTTCGACATGGCGCTCCCTTCACGGCGAGCCTTGAGGCGGCGATGGGAAACGATAGTCCCGCAGCAATCCCCAACGAGCAGATCGCGCTCATCCTAGAACGCGTGGCGAGCCGCCTCGAGGCACAGCGAGCCAATATCTATCGAATCGATGCCTACCGAGCCGCCGCCGAAGTCGTACGGAACCACGACGAGAGCATTCAACAGCTCGCACTTACCGGGGGGCGAGAGCGCCTCGATGCGCTGCCGCAAATCGGCTCGAGCCTGTCCGGCACGATCGACGAGATCGCGCATACGGGACGGCTCCGCATGCTCGAGACGCTCGAGGGTCGATCGTCCCCGGTCGAGCTGTTCAAGATGGTTCCCGGAATTGGCGAAGAGCTCGCCAAACGAATCCACGAAGAGCTCGAAATCGACACGCTCGAGGCGCTCGAGGTCGCTGCACATGACGGCCGTCTAGACGCCGTGGCCGGATTCGGCCCGCGCCGCCTCGAAGCGATTCGTGATATCTTGGCAACAATGCTCTCGCGGTCCTCACGGGCCAGAGCACGCAGGTTTGACGACCTCGAACGCGCGGGAGCATCCGTTGGCGCGTCCGAGTATGGTGAGGCGGAACCCGATGTGGATCTGCTTCTCGAGATCGACCAAGAGTACCGGACTCGAGCCGAAGCCGACGACCTCCCGCGAATCTCTCCGCGGCGAAACAATCCTGAAGGCGCCTCGTGGTTGCCCATCCTCCATACCTACGAGGGTGGTTGGCATTTCACCGCATTGTATTCCAACACCGATCGAGCCCACCAACTCGGCCGTGTTCGTGATTGGGTAGTCATCTACTTCGAGCGCGACGGGCACGAGGGGCAGTGCACGGTCGTCACCGAGTATCGAGGTCCTCATCGAGGAGAGCGAGTCGTCCGCGGGCGCGAACCCACGGCGTAGATTCATCGCTTGTGCGGGGCGGCGTCGCGGTTTGCGTCGACGACCAGCGGATGCGACCGTTTGCGCGTCCATGGCTGAAGACATCGATCACTCCCGCAGTTCGGCGAGACGGGAGCGACCAGGCGCGAAGCGGCGGCCGTCGCGTGCGGGGATGTCCATGGGCAAGCTCTTCGGGATCGAAATCCGATTCGACGTGAGCGTCCTCATCGTCTTTGCGCTGGTCGTATACAGTTTGGGCGCTGCGCTTTTTCCGCGATGGCATCCCGCCTGGGGCGCCGCGCTGACGTGGGGCACGGCGTTCATGGCGGGGGTCATCTTCTTTGCGTCGCTCCTGGCCCACGAACTTTCGCATTCGGTGGTCGCCAAGCTTCGGGGTATCGCCGTTCCGCGCATCACGCTTTTCGTGTTTGGCGGCGTATCGGAGCTGGAACGGGAGCCAGATACGCCGGCAACCGAGCTTCTGATTGCGGTCGCGGGTCCCGCGATGAGCGCCTTCCTCGGATTCGTCTTCAGCTGGCTTGGAACCGCGCTCGCGGGCCCCAGCTTCGCCGACGAGCTTCTGCAGGACCCCGAGAAGGCAATGGCCGGGCTCGGCCCGGGAGCGACGCTGTTTCTGTGGTTGGGCCCGATCAACTTCGTACTGGCGTTCTTCAATCTGGTTCCGGGCTTCCCGCTCGACGGTGGCCGCGTCCTGCGCGCCGTGTTGTGGCGCATTTCAGGCGACCTCGAGAGCGCCACCCTTTGGGCGTCGAACGCGGGCCGCGCATTTGGTTGGGCGCTCATGGGTCTCGGCGTGTTTGAAGCCTTCGGCAACAACCTGATGCAGGGAGTCTGGTTGCTTCTGATAGGTTGGTTTCTCAACAACGCCGCTCGCCAGAGCTACACACAGCTTCTCGTGCGGCAGGCTTTCGAGGACCTGATCGTCGGCAACCTCATGCGAACGCATTTCGAGGTCATCGAGCCAGACGTGACCGTCGAGGTGTTCGTGAACGACTTCTTGCTGCGGAGTGCTCAGTCAGCGTGGCCTGTAGTCGAGCAAGGTAGAGCGATCGGTCTCATCAACTTCGAGGATGCCCGAGCAATCGACGAGGAGCTTCGGCGGACACAAACCGTCCGTGACGTGATGAGCCCGATCGACGAGTGCCTGCGTCCAGAGGTTGGGGGGCATGACGCCCTCCGCGCGCTGACGGCGTCGGAGGCGGACCCGCTACCCGTGATGGAGGAGGATCAAATCGTCGGGTTGCTACACAAAGGCGACATCGCTCGTTGGCTTGCGCTTCACCAGTTGGACGCCCACGAACATCGATGAGAACAGGTCCAAACAACACGAGCCAAGCGTGCTGCCGGAACGAGCAGGCGAACGCTATACCGTCTCTTCCTTCATGAAGAGCAGCTCACCAAGCTGTCTCGCTCCCGGCTTTCCGCGCTCAGCTCCTTCGGCTCATTGACCTCGAACGGACGCGTCCCGATCTGACAGAGATAACTCGCCAAGCGGCTGCGACTGTCCACCGAGCGTCGCGATCAAAAACGCCATCAACCGAACAGATGCGCTCAGATGCTCTCCTCGAGGTCGAGCGCGGTGCGGTTGAACACCTCATCAATCTTCAGCACGCGTTTGGCGAGTCCCTGTTCGTGTGAGTATCGAAAGACGGCTTCGAGCGCCTTGCGATTCTTCTGGATGCCGTAGGAGTAGAAGTTCTTGCCCATCAGTTCGCTCGTTTCGTCGAGCTCTTGGCTGTACCAAGGCAGTGAGCTGTAAGCCCAGCGAGACTTCCGCATCTCCTCGTAGTCCAATTGCTTCGCACGCGAATACGCCTCAAACACGGCCTTGGGCAACCAAGGCTCGGCCTCTGCAACATCTCGACGAATGGCGACCACGTGCATGATCGGGAAGATTCCCGTCTTTGCGAAATACGCGCGCTCGATATTCCGATGGTTTCCGAAGAGACGGTCGACTCTGGGATGACGATCCACATAGACCCGGGGCTCGGCGGGGTGGAAGATGGCATCGACGTCGCCGGCGAGAAGTAAATCTGACTCGTCTTTGCCCTCTGGCGCCTGCGTAGTCGACAGGTGCGTCGGAAGGACTCGTTCCCACTTGGACGCGCCGCCTGTGAGCTTCGCAGCGGAGTCCTTCCCGGTGACCACCCACCTGATCTCGTCCGGACTCACTCCGTATTCGTCTTGTAGGATGCCGCGAATCCACGTCAGGCTCGAGGATGAGTAGCCTGGCGTCGCGATCTTGCGACCGCGAAGATCCTCGGGGGCCCTGATTCCGCGATCGGTCCGGATGAAGATGCTCTTGTGACGAAAGATCTTCAGCACGAAAATGGGCAGCAGCTCGTAGTCTCGGAACCCGTCGTTGCAGAAGGCCAGCATGAACGGAGAGATGCCAACCTCGGTCACCTCGCGAGTTTGCGGACCGCGGAAGACATGCTGGTTCATCTGGCCGATGCTGTCGGTTTCGAACTGCGTTTGGCATCCCTCGATCTGTACACGGCCGTCCACCAGGGCGCGCACCCGTTCGTATTCGTAGCCGGCCACCGTGATCCCGAGCTTGCTGGAAGCAGCGGCGCGGCTCTTCTTTTTCGTCTTGCGTTGGCCCAATGCTCGACTCAGCGGCACGACGGTGCCCGCCAGCAGACTGGTCGTGAGAAATCGACGACGTGACGGCCTCTTGTTCATTGGCTGACTGCGGTTTCCTTCTCGTCCATGGCGCAGCTTCTATCGTGCGGCGGCGCCACAGCCAAGCGCCTTCAGCGCCGAAGCGTCTCTGAGGGGAGCTCCCCGAACGTATGCCGGTAGTGCGCGGCGAAGCGGCCGAGATGGTTGAAACCATGCTGGATTGCGATCGTCGTGACGGTCGCCTCCGCCGCATTGGAAGCGAGGAAAGCCCTGCGGGCGGAATCCATCCGTTCGTGTTGGATGAAATCGAGAGGCGTGAGCTGCTCTTCATGAAGGAAAAGACGGTATAGCGTCCGCCTGCTCGTTCCCGCGGCGCGCGCGACGTCGGGTACCGTCAGTTGATCGCCGAGGTGGGTGCGGATGAACGACTTTGCGCGAGCCAAAATTTGCCTCGCGTTGTGAACTGTCCCCACCGCATCGATGGGCGCCTCGAGGGTCTGGGTCAGACACTCGACGATAGCGTTCTCGAAATCCTGCTTGGCCTTTGGGCCGCTTCGGGTCCTCAGGATTTCGGCCCAAACCGCGCTCATGACACGAAACAATTTGCGTCCGGCGGGCGACGCGAGCGTGAACACGGTTGGCTCGCCCTGCAACGGGCCGTTCGGATCGGCCTCCTCGCCGACCCAGTGGGCATGCATGAGGCCCGCCGGGATGACGACCGCGAGCGCATCGCCTTGCCCGCGTATTCGAAGATCGAAGCTGCTCGTCGGCCCGGTGAGGTGTGCAAATCCCGGGTCCACGACTCGGTACTCGCTGCCCATTCGGAACTCCATCCCGGGGCGCAATGGGATGTGCAGACCGTAGACGTCCTCGACGAAGGGCTTGCGAACACGCCCGCTGACGGTCACAGGCTGGAGCATTCCCACCTTCGCCAGCGGAGCGAGTCTCGCGCTCGCGTTGAACTTGCGGGACTGCGCCGAGACCTCCAGCCACGGGGACACGGGGAGCAGAGCCTCAGCAAACTCATCCGGATCGGAGGTCGAAATGGAGGCAACTGGCGATGGGTCGAGCGCCACGCGCCAACTATGTCGCCGCGCCGCCGCCCAGGAAAGAGAAAATGGCACGATACGGCTATCCGCCTGGGGTGGCGGGCCCTAGGCTCGCCTCGGTGGCTCTGTCGGAGGGACCGTGCGCCTCTCCGGGCAACCATCACGAGTAAATTCGAGGAATCATGACCAGCAAACACCTAGTCCGCTTGCTTGCCGTCGCCGTTCTGCTCGCCGCGTACACGGGTACAGCGGACGCCAAACGCAAAAACAAGAACAAGAACAAAGCCATCGTTCATGACGCCGAGTACTACGTCCTCGAGGCTCAGAACGGCGAGAAATGGGCTGCCGAGGACCAGGCGCTCGCGCAGAGACTGGCCGAGCTCCAAGAGAAGCACGGTCGTCCGCCGAACCTCATTCATATCATGTGGGACGACACCGCGTTTGGCGACGTTGGGATTCCCGCCATCCAGCAGGTTCGCGGGTTTGAGACACCGAATCTCAATCAGTTGGCCGACGAAGGCATCATGTTCACCCGGATGTACACCGAGGTCGGCTGTACGCCGAGTCGTGCGGCCGCCATGACGGGTCGCTTGGCCGTGCGCAGCGGGATGTACAATATCGGAATGCTGCTCGAAAGCCACGGCTTGGGCGCCAGAGAGGTAACACTTGCAGAGGTGCTTTCCTCGAAGGGCTACGCCACGGCGTTCCACGGCAAGTGGCATCTGGGCGACATCGAGCAGAGCTACCCCAACAATCAGGGTTTCGATGAGGCCTTCTTTACGGGCTACAACCAGATTCTGTCTTTGAACAGCGTTGAAGCCGAGCAGGGCAACGCGTCCATCGGGTTGCACGAAGAGATGCTGCCGGCCGATCGCTACAAACTCGACGACAGCTTCGTGACCAAAGCCTGGGTCCAGATAGCCGAAGGCACGAAGGGCGGAGAGACGAAGCAGTGGCGGGACAACACTCTCGCGACTTACGAAGCCATCGACCCCGAGGCGCAGAAGCGGACCCTGGATTTCATCGAGCGCAACGCGAAGGCGGGCAAACCGTTTTACGTCGCCAATTGGCCGATGATGTCGAGCTTTTTGCCCGTTCGTAAGAAGTGTTCCGTCGCGAGGAGCCTCCTGCAGGATGGCCTGCAATGCAATGTCGACGTTTTCGTGGGCAAGGTCATGGACAAGCTCAAGCAGCTGGGCATCGCCGAGAACACCTTGGTCGTCGTGATGGCTGACAACGGGCCCAT
>CBDUCC010000167.1:0-7946 GCA_965365555.1 uncultured Myxococcales bacterium
GCGCGGATGCTGGAGCGCCCGCGCCAAGAAAGCGAGTTGTTCGCGCCAGCATCGTTGCGCTTGGCGGCGCCAGACCAGCGCGTGGAACGCGTGTAGCTCGCCTTCGTAGTAGCGGGCCTCGCATTCGACGTTCATTGCCTTGAGGGCGCGATCGAGTCGTCGCGTGTCGTCGAGCAAGGGATCGCGGGTTCCGATCGGCACGAAGAAGGCGGGAAGGGCGCGATCCGGACGCTCCTTGCGTTCGAACACGTGAAGTGGATCCGCGAGGTCGAGCTCACCCGGCGCCGGGTCGTGCAGCTGGCCGATGTACGCATCGTTCATGCCCTCGAGGATGTCATGCACCCAGCGGGGAAGCTTTCGCTTGCGGCTCAGTCGGCCCGGGTTGCTGACTTGGAGCGGTGCGCATGCCGGGATGACGGCGGTGGGCACGAGCCCTGTGGCGAAAGCCCGTTGCGCGAACTCCTCGGGGCGCCGGTAACAGCAGCAGATCGTGAGCGCGGTGGCGAGGTTGCCGCCAGCCGATTCACCGGCGAAGACCAGACGGCTCAGGTCGCCGCCGTGGCTGGGAGCGTGTTCCGAGATCCATTCGAGCGCCGAGCAGATGTCGGACACGGCCGCAGGATAGGGATTCTGCGGCGCGAGGCGGTAGTCGATGTTGAACGCGACGTAGCCGGCGCGGGCGAAGGCGAGCCCCATCAGCCAGTGTGTGTTTTTCGAAAGCAGATGAAACGCGCCGCCGTGCATGTAGACGACCACCGGCAGCGGACCGGTTTGGACGGCCGGTCGGTAGATGTCGAGTCGATGCCTGGGGTTGCCCGTCGGCAGGTACTCGACGTCCCGGGTCACACGAATGCCGTGCCTGGCCGGGTTCGACCGGGGGTGCAGCCGGCCGATCCGGGCCAGGCCTCCGAAGAAGCCTTCGCCAATCAGGTCATTGGTGGCGCTTCGGAGCTTCTTGCGCACGCGTTGAATACAAGAGCTGCCCGAGCGTTGGGGGGACATGGGGAAGTTGTATCACGGACTCGCGATTCCTCTCGGATTCCGAGGGGTGTCGCACCAAACGGCGGTTTTTTTGCGGTTCTCGTCGGAGGGAGCGACCCTCCCAGGGATGGGTAGCAGGGCTTCATTCAGTATCTTGCTCGGAGCGATGCTCGCACTCTCGATCGCCGGGGCGCCGGCCGTCGGCCACGCGCGCACCTACGGGAAGATCGATGCCTTCGTCGTGCGTCACACGATCCACAGGGACCTTCCGAAGATCAACCGGTGCTACGAGTCGGCGCTCCGCCACGCGCCGGAGCTCGCCGGCAAGGTCAAGGTCCGTTTCGCGATCATTCGCAACGGCGACGTCAGAGCGGTTCACGTCCTCGAGAACACCACCGGCCACGAAGGCGTCGAGCGCTGCGTCGCCCGGGTGGTCGGCGGTATCCAGTTTCCGAGCCGTCGTAGCGGCAAGGCGCTGAGCTTCACGTTTCCGTTCGTATTCGCGCCTCAGTAGACCGCGGTCCGAGCCGGGCGCGTCGAGCTCAGCCAGGATCGGATCGTCGGGGCTGTGGTGGTGTCCGAGCGAATAGGGCGCAGTTCTCGCTGCGGCCTTGCATCTGCCAGAGGCTACCTGGAACGCGCGACAGCCAACTGGGATCCGCGAGGACCCATTGCGTGCCTGATGCATCGAGCAGGCGAAGAGCTTCTGCGCCTCCGCGCTCGATCTGGAACGCTGCCCGATGGACGGCCAGCGGATACTCACGGTTTCGCCCGTCGACGAAGATGCGCGTGTTTCGCGCCTGATCGATCAAGAAGCTCGCCCAGAGGTGGTTGGTGAACACACGGCTTCCTTCGGGCAGCTGCTGCACGGCGCCAAGACAGCCGACGGGGTTTGCCGCCGGGTTGATGTGACGCTTCCAGTACTCGGGGATCGCGAGCACGGCGCTTTGTCTCGGCACCCAGTTCAGATTGTAGCAGGTCGCGGCGAGTAAGGTTGCAGCCGCCAACGTTGCAAGGGGACGCGGATCCCTTTGAGTTTCGCGCTGAGACCAGGCCGAGAGCATGTGCTCCATCGGTACGAGCAACAAGAATAGGTTGCGTTGAAACAGCACTGCACCAAGCACCGCAGTGACGCCAACGACTGCGTCACGCGGAAAGGCACGAGTTCGCCATGTGCGCGTTCCGACGAAAACCACGTAGCCCGCGATGATCGCCCAACCAAGGCTTTGGCCGAAGGAAGAGATGACGAGTGGCGAGTCCCAAAGGCGCGCGAACTCCGCGTTGACGCTCTGGCCGCGCATCAACACGTACTCGAGAATGGACGACTGAGGTGGGCTGACCGTCAGCAACACGCAAGGCAGCGCCAACCGAACGAAAGCTCTCGGCCAACGCTTCGGTTGATCCCACAGGCGAGATAGCTGATCGGCGAAAAGGAACGGAACGAACATCAACGATTCGGCCGTGAGGTTTCCAAAGAGGAGCATGAACAGACAAAGGCCGACCCAACGCCGCGCATCCGTGAGCAGATCCTCGCGCAGAAACAGGCGATAGCCGACGAAGAACATCAGCATCGCGAGTGTCTGCGGCGCGGGAATGATCTTGTAGCCAATCAGCGCGACCGCGACGCAAGCCTGCAGGAGCGCGAAGCAGAGGTTCCGCGTCCGCAGCCAAGGCCAGATAACGGCGAGGACCGAGGCGCCGATCAGGATGAGCACGAGGAATCGGAGCCCGAGCCACCCGGTGGCCCGATGCCATGCGGCCACGGCAGCCTCGTAGAGCCATTCGTGGTTGTTCCAGGGAGCGCCCGCGTTGGTGTACGAGTAGGTCTCCGTGTCCGGGATGACGCCCGTATCGAGGATCGTTTGGCCAGCCCGAAGCTGCCAGTACAGGTCTCCCGCGCCGAGGGGCCGTGTCGAACGCTGCACGACGAAGAGCGTGAGGACGAGGGCCGTGCATACCCCGACGAGCACCGTCACGATCGTGGCGAGGCGTCCTCCCATGGGCCGCAGTATAGGGAGGCCTCGTAGCCGCCCAACAAAGGCACGCAGGCGCGAATCTCGGCCCGGTCCCCGGCGGGACCTCGCAGAAGACCAAAAAGTTTACATAATATACGTTCTGCGAAATTCAGCCTGATCCGCGGCGGATCCGCCCTGTGACGTATTGCATGCCTTGTTGCACGGCTTCCGGGTCCCGCAGCGCTGCGAGGAGCGCCTCGGCGTCGCGGCTTGGATCGAAGCGGCCCTCGCGGATGCCGCGGAGTTGGCGCTTGGTCGCTCGCAAGACGCTCGCCGGTTTCGCGGTCACCGCTGCGCAGAGCTCCGAGAGCGCTTCATCGAGCTCGGCGGAAGGAACCACCCGGCTGATCAGACCGGCGCGCAGTGCTTCCTCGGCGCCAAACGGACGACAGCTCAGCACCCAGTCCGCAGCGACCGTTTCCCCGACGAGTCGGATCAGATGCGCCATCCCGCCCCAGGCGAGCGGGATGCCCGCATCGAGCTCCGGGATGAGGAATCGAACGTCGTCCCCGGCGATTCGAATGTCGCAGGCGCCGGCCAACACCAGTCCCCCGCCTACGCAATGTCCCCGTGCTCCGGCGATGCTGATCTGAGGCAGCGCCGCAACGGCCTCGACTGCACGCCTTCCGAGATCCGCGATTGCATGGGCATCCTCGCCGCCGAGCTCCGCGAGGAATGCCGGAAGATCGGCGCCGGCCGAAAAACAGGCGCCCCCGCCCTCCATCCGCACGACGCGCAGGTGCTCGTCTTCAGCGAGCTCGTTGCAGACGTCGATCAGCGAGTTCAACAGCTCCGGTGAAAGCGCGTTCAGCACCGCCGGCCGATCGAAGACGATGCGCGCGATTCGATCCTCCCGACTGACTCGTAGACCGCCGCTGGACACGGCTGGCAGCCTATCAGACCGCGTCGCTGCGCGGAACGTCCGAGGATCTACTCGGCCGCGATCTGTTCGTCTTCCGGCCAGCAGTAAAACTGACGACACCAGCGCCGAAAGACGCCGATCGGCCCGTCCCCATCGCAGAGCAGCGGGTTCTCGTGCTGCACCTTGTTCTCCCAGATCGGCCGATCCTGCTCCAGCTGACGCACGATCTCGCGCAGCCAGGCTTTGCCGATTCCGCGCGCGATGTCTGCGCCGTTGGTCTTTTTCACCATGAAGTTGAAGTTCACGTCGAGGTTGTCGTCGTCGATGGGCGTCTGCGTAGCGACCAGCATCGTATCGACCAGTCCGCTGAACCGGACCAGTGACAGCCCGAAGCCATACGAGGTGCTCTCGACTTTCCCGTCGACCGGACCCATCGGAGTGTCCATCCCAGTGATCGAGCTCACGCGCATGATGTGACCATCGGCTTCACCGGTCGATTTCGGCATGTTGGTTGCGCCATGCACATAGTGAAAGTGCGCCGAGTCGACCTGGTTCTCCGCCATGTCGAGGTTGTTGGTGCGAATCTTCGTGGAGTGCGTGAGGTACTCGGTCCACTCCTCGGAGTCGTACTCCGGAACGGAGTCCGGGATGTCCCATTGAGGCGGTTTGCCCTCGGCGTGATGCCAAACGAACACCAGGCCGGCGAGCTCTTTTACATGCCAACACGGGATGCTGGCTTTGCGCGGCTTGCGTGTCGCGTACGGAACGTCGAGCAGTGCGCCCTCCCCGTCGAACTTCCACGCGTGAAACGGACAGACGATACCTTCGCCCTCGACCTTGCCCCCATGTCCGAGGTGCGCGCCGAGGTGTGGGCAGTGCGCATCGAGCACTGAGATCGTACCGGCGTCGGTACGGAAGACGACGAGGTCCTTTTCGAAGTACCGAAGCGGCTTGACCGTTCCCGGCTCGAGCTCGTGGCTGAACGCCACCTGGAACCAGCCGTTGGGTATGGGCGGCGTGAATCTTCTTGCGGAGACCTGCATGGCTGAATTATTAGAACGTGTTCTAGCAGTTGCGCAAGAGCCAACACAGAGGACCGGCCCGCCCATGCTGAAACCGCCCAAGATCCCTCTCGGCGCGCGCACGATCAACGCGGTCCTCAGAACCATGGGGCCGTTGACGCGGTTTGGGCGCCCGCTCTCCCCGGAAGGGCTCGAGCACGAGGCCCAAGAGAAGACCGGCCGCTCGGACTTCGGCGGCGCCAGCTACCGCGAAGGACTTCGCCGCCTGGTGGAGTCCCTCAACGAAGAGGCTCAACTCACGCCGCTTGGCCGCTTGATCGCGCGGGAGGAGCTGCTGACCGCGCTCGGCAATCGTCTTCAGCTTCAGGCATACCATCGCGATCACCCGGAGATCGGCACGACCCCGATCGAGCGCCCGGTGATCATCATCGGAATGGGCCGCTCGGGAACGACGATTCTTCACGAGCTGCTTGCGCTCGACCCCGAGAATCGGACGCCGGCGACTTGGGAGGTCGACATGCCCTTTCCGCCTCCCGAAACCGCAACGTACGAGAGCGACCCGCGCATCGCCGCGATCCAGCGACGCCTCGATCGGACCGATCAGATCGTGCCGGAGTTCAAGAAGATGCACCGGATGGGCGCGCGTCTTCCGCAGGAATGCGTGCGGTGGACGACCGGAGAGCTGGCGAGTCTGATCTTCGGGATTAGCTACGAGGTTCCGAGCTACTGTGAGTGGGTGCTCTCCGAGGCGGACATGAGCGCCGCGTACCGGTACCACACGCGCTTCTTGCAGCTTCTGCAGTGGAAGCATCCGGCAAAGCGTTGGGTGCTCAAGTCGCCCGGGCACCTCTGGAGTCTCGGCCCGATGCTGGCGGCCTACCCGGAGGCACGCCTGATCCAGACGCATCGCGATCCGCTCAAGACCACGGCGTCCTTGTCGAGCTTGGTCACCAACCTTCGAGTCATGGCGAGCGACCAGGTCGACCCGGTGGCGATCGGACGCCAGTGGGCGCGCTGGAACGCCGATGGACTGAACCGCTCGGTGGAAGCGCGACGCTCTGGCCTCATCGCCGCCGATCGCATCCATGACCTCAGCTTCTGCGAGTTCATGGATGATCCGATGGGTCAGATCGAGAGTCTCTACCGCTTTCTCGAATTCGAGCTCAGCCCGACCGCCCGTCATCGGATGGAGGAGTATCTGCGGGTGAAGACCGCGGACGAGCATGGAGCCCACCGCTACCGATTCGAAGACTTCGGTCTCGAGGTTGCCGAGGAACGGGAACGAGTGCGTGACTACCTCGAGTACTTCGACGTTCCGAGCGAGCCACTTTGAAGCGCACGACGTCGGTTTACAGGGCGCGGCTCCGATGAGACTATCCGCGCGGCTCCGAATGAGGGCCAAGGAGGCAGCATGGCGCTAGGCAACAAGGTGGCAGCAGAGTTCATCGGCACGTTTTGGTTGGTCTTCGGTGGATGCGGCAGTGCGGTACTCTCTGCGGGTTTTCCGGATCTCGGGATCGGCTTTCTAGGCGTCGCACTCGCCTTCGGCCTGACCGTCATGACCATGGCCTACGCGATCGGTCATGTGTCCGGATGCCATCTGAACCCGGCCGTCTCGGTCGGCCTGCTGCTCGGCAAGCGCTTCCCCGCCTCAGAGCTCGTTCCGTACGTCATCGCCCAGGTGCTCGGCGGCATCGCTGGCGCGGCCGTACTCTACTTCATCGCATCCGGACAGGAGGGCTTTCAGGCGGGCGGCTTTGCGTCGAACGGTTTCGGCGAGCACTCCCCCGGCGGCTACTCGATGGTGGCTGCTCTCACCGCGGAGATCGTGCTCACGTTCGCGTTTCTCTTCGTCATTCTCGGCGCGACGGACAAGCGTGCGCCGGCTGCGCTGGCGCCGGTCGCCATCGGTCTCTGCCTCACCTTGATTCATCTGGTTGGCATTCCCGTGGACAATCTGTCGGTCAATCCGGCCCGAAGCACCGGCGTGGCGATCTTCGCAGAGCCCTGGGCCCTGCAACAGCTCTGGCTATTCTGGGTCGCACCGATCGTCGGCGGCGCCCTCGGCGGTCTGATCTACCCGCGCGTCGCCGGCTCCGAGTAGCAGCCCCTCGCCGCCCTCGAATCTCAGTTGATCCGGAGGAACAGGAACCGGCCGCCGTTCGACATGGCGCCGCCAAACCGACCGGACACCTAAGGCGTTGCGGAGAACCCCGCGCCGCCTTCGGCTCGGGCGATCTCGCGACCGTCGGAGAGCGAGAGCGCGAGCAACGAGCCTTGGGTCTCCCCATAGAGCACCGTACCCACCTCGGTCACGATCGGCGGCGTCGGCGCGCCCCGCTCGGGAGCCTTTTCCCAGCGAACGCGTCGGGTTCGAAGGTCGAGTAACGAGATGCCTCGCCGCGCCGAGGAGATCACGAGCATCCGCCCCGCCCCTGCAAGACCTGTCACTCCTACGAAGGTTGCGTCGCGCCATTGGACCGTGCCGCTGGTCGGGTCGAGCGCATAGAGCCCAGCGGTAAACGACGCGATGTAGAGCGTCCCCCCGAGGAGCACCGGTGTCGTATCCACATCGAGAAACTGCGGCACGTTGCCCGGTCGGCGGTCCACGTCGAGCGCCGTCTCGACCTCCCAGTAGACCCGCCCGTCCGCTGGGCTCAACGCGGTGACGGCTCCGTCGGTGAACGCAGTGTAGAGCCGCTCGTCGGCGAGGAGTAGGCCAGCGTGTCCGCCGATCGTGATCTCGTCGACCGGGTCTTTCGCGTAGGTCCAGAGGATGCGCCCATCGTCGCGCGCGAGCGCCGTCACTTCGTCGTGCTCACCGACGACGTAGAGCGCGTCTCTCGTCAGCACCGGCGTCGTGCGGATCGAACCGATGAGCTTGGTCTTCCACTTGAGGTTTCCGTCGGGCATCAAGGCATGCACGGTCCCGTCGACCGAGGGAAAGAAAACCTCGCCCGTCTTGTCGTCCACGGCGGGTCGCGATTCGATCTGAGCCTCGGCATCGTAGAAGAATCGTCGACGCCCTTCGACGTCGAGCGCAAACATGTTGCCCTCGGTGGTGCC
>CBDUCC010000168.1:0-7942 GCA_965365555.1 uncultured Myxococcales bacterium
GCCGACTTCTCGAAAGCTGACGCGCGCCCGTCGACCCGCCATACTCGGGGCTGATGGGGCCTCCCGGCGCAAGCGACGGACGCAGACCAATTCGCTTGGCCTTCGCCCTGGTGCTCGGGCTCCAGCTCTTCTTGGCCCTGTCGGGAGTCGCGGATCAATGGACCCGCGGACACAATGGCTGGAATGGGGCGGCGTACCAGAACGCGGCACGGAACACGCTCCGCTGGGATGTCTTGTTCCCACTGCAGTTCGAGACCGCAAACGTTCCGCCGAAGAGAGAGCAACTCTACACGCACGCTCCCCTCGGCCTGCATCTTCACAACGTAGCGAGCGTCGCACTCTTCGGAGACCGGGAGTCGTCGGTCCGACTCGTAGCGGCCTTCTGGAGCATCGCGGCCCTCTGCATGCTCTTCGCCGTCGTACGACGGCTCTGGGGCGAAGGCGAAGCGCTGGCTGCCGCCGCGATCTACGTGGTCCTTCCGATCAACGCGATCTACATCAACATGGCGAACCATTCCGCGGGCTTCATCTTCTGGAGTCTGCTGTCGCTGTTGATCTACCTCCAGTCGCAGCGCGAAGGACCCATTCGATGGCGAGCGTTCGTCCTCTTCCTGGTCACCTTCATGGTCGCGGCAACCTGGGACTGGCCCGCGTACTACGTCGCCGCCTGCATTGGAGCTCATTGGCTCTACCGTGTGATCCGCTCGGAGGATCCAGCCACGAGGCGTCGGAGGGCAACTCAGCTGGCGCTGTTCTGCGGTTGGGTGCTCCTGTTGTTCCTGGGCCACTTTGCGCTGGTCGATGCCGCGACGGGCAACCTCGACGAGCTGACCGGCACGTTCAACGCACGGCGCGCGCTCAGCTGGGCCGTGTTCCGGACTCACCTGCTCGTGGTGCCGGAGCTGATGTTCACGACACCCGTCCTCGCGCTCTGTGCGCTCTGGCTCGGGGTCTGGGTCCTGCGAGCGGCGCGCGGTGCCGCCCATGCACGCGACCTCGTACCGCTGGCATTTCTCTTGGGCGGATTGATCCACTACGGGACCTTCCGTTGGAGCGCCCTCGCCCATTCGTATTGGGCCTGGCCTCTGCTTCCGGGCGTGGCAATCGTCGTAGCGGTGTCGCTGCGAGCGACGGCGGACTGGCTAAGGCCCCGCGCGGGTCGGCTCGCAAGTCTGTGCGTGGTTCTGCTCGTCGTGCCCCTGGCGATTCGCTCCGCCGCATTGGTTCCCGAAGGACGGCATGTAGGCGGCTCGATGTGGTTCCTGAGTCCGGTCCGCGGCGTGATCGAGCCCTACGACTCGGGGCGCGAAGAGCTCCGGCTTGCGGCATGGGTCAAGACCTGGACCGACCGTGAGACCGGGGTTCAATTGCACACGAGCCTCAAGCCTCGGCGTCTCGAACCCCGCTTCGACATCACTCTCGACCGGGTCACCCATCGCTGGTCGCAGACCCCTCGGCCAACCCTCGGCTCAGACCTCGGCGTGACCGGCTGGGTGTTCATCGCGGCCGTCGACGCCTTCACCGACGACGAGCGTGCGGCGTTCGCCACGACTCACCCATACCGACAGTACGGCCGCTACTTCGTGCTCGACTTGAGGAGCTCCGAGACGTCCATCGAGGCGTGGGGTCTTCGGCCCGAGTCGCCCACGGTGTCCTGGTGGTTGCTCCGCAGCCCATTCGAGCCGCCCGTCCGCGAAACGCGACTCGTTGCGATGGAGCAGGCGCTGCGCAAGAAGATCCTGAAAGCCGATGCGCCCTAGGTCCGCCGTCCTGACACTTTGGTCTGCCGCCCTCCTGGGATGCAGCACGTTGCTTTTCGTGGGGCTGCTCCCGCGCTCCCCGTTGTCGGGTGCGCTTCTCGGCCAGCTCGGCTGGCTTGCGCTGGTCGGTTCGGTTCCGACTGCGCTCATCCTCGGAGCGGCCACGCAGGCAGGCAAATCGGGTGCCGCGGTCGTGTTCGGGGCGGCCCTGGCCGTTGCCCTCCTCGGCATCGCCATCGGCTGGAGTCACACGGAGTTCCTGCTCTCGGGACCCGGATGGGCTCGCCACCCGCAGCACGGTCTACTCCGCGTCGTCCTCGACCTCCTGATCGGTCTCGTTTCGGCGGGAGGCTGGCTTTGGTTGGTCGCGGGCCTCGCGAGTGAAAGCCGTGCCCTTCGCGCACCTTGGGTGGCGATTAGTATTGCCGTCGTCGCAGGCCTCACCTTCGTGGCGTCGCGCTACCGCGCGTACGACTACTCGATGGCCCAGCTCGTCTTTCCCGGCGGTGTTCTGCTCGCAGCGGTCATCCACCTCCTTGGGAAAGCGAGCGGGCACTCTCGTAGCCTGGTGTGGCTGGCGTCCCTGCTGACGATTGGGACTCTGGGGACGCGCCTCGACGGAGATCTCGTGGCGACCGGAGAGCGCGAGGTGATCGCGCACAGCAGAGCCGGCTCGCTCGTGACCCTGTACGTCCTGCCCCACCTCAGGGCGTCCTCGCGGCCGGCGGAGGAGGCACTCGCATGCTCGCCCCCCCTCCCCGCGGTCGAGACTTCGAAGCTCCCGTTCGACGCGACAAAGCGACGGAGCGTGATCATCGTCTCCGTCGATGCGTTGCGATCGGACGTCATCGGTACGCACCCGAACGCGAGAGCGCTGACCCCCGAGCTCTCGCGATTCGAAAAGAAGGCCATCTCGTACGTCAACGCGACGACGACCTATCCTGCGACTCTATTCGCCGTCGGGAGCGCGTTCACCGGCCTCAGCCCGGCCGAGCTCTACCTTTCACCTGCACTGCCCGAGACGGTGTTCACTCAATCGCGCGGTCGCGTCGATCGGCAGATCGTCGTCCTTCCTGACGTGAGTTGGTTCCGACTGCCGATCGTCAGCGAGCTGTTGGCACGGGGCGTAGAGCTTTCTTTCGCCCGAAACGATGCGTCGGCCAGCCAGATGCTGATCGAAGAGCTTCGAGGCGCGCGGCGCGACGGCGAGTCGGTCATGGCCTGGATACACTACTACGCACCCCACGATCCGTATCAGACCCACGAGGGATTCTCGTTCGGACGGGGCAGGCGGAACGCCTACCTCAGCGAGGTGGCGTACTTCGACCGCCAGCTGGGTGCCCTGGTCCGCTACCTGGAACGAGACGGGTGGCTCGAAGATAGCCTCGTGGTGTTCTTCTCGGACCACGGCGAGGCGCTCGGCGAGCGGTCCTACTATGGTCACCACGTCTACCTCGACGACTGGATGATCGACGTGCCACTGATGCTCGCACACCGAGATCTCGCACCGGGGGCAGCACGAGTCGGGGCTAGCGTCGCAGACATCGCCCCGACGATTCTCCATTTCTTGGGTCTCCCCCAAGCCTCTGACTCCACCGCCCGAAGCCTGCTAGCCCTCGGTCGGGACCAGCGCGGCCGAGCCTCGTTCGCGGAAGCCTTTCCCGTACGCGGGCGAGCCTTGTTCGACAGCTTCCGCCTCCCCGCTCTCGACGAAGCCAGCATTCGAGAACGACTTCGGAGCATTCGGATCGCCAGCAAGGGATACGAGCCGAAGGTGGCCGTGCGTATCGACGACGCAGAGCTGATCCACCACCGAAGCGCTCACGCGAGCTTCGTCAAGAGTAGGACGGGCGCTGAGCTATCGGAAGGCGAATCCTCCGAGTTGGAGGACGCGCTCCGACGATTCGAGCAAGCGCAGCTTCGGAGAATTGAATGCCGCCTTCGACTCAGTGAGAGGACGCGGCCATCAGCCGATCCTCGATGACCACGGTCTCGTCCGCCTCGCCGGCGCTGGCGAGAAGCGCGACCGTCGCCTGGCGGACGAGGATGGTTGGATCTTCCCCGGAAAGCGCCTCGGCATAGAGCTGCACCACGAGCTGGCTTGCGCTCTTTGGCACCGGAACCTCGTAGCGGAGCTGCCATCGTTCGCCCTCCCGAACTCGCACCCTCTTTCGTGCGAAGCGCTCGTAGCCCTCGAGGAAGACGTCTTGGTGGAAGCGAATCACGGTGCCTCGGCCCTGCACTTCGAGGTCGAAGTCGACGCGGACGCGCGTGTCGGCAGGAACCCGAAGGTATTGACCACCGGCGAGGATCTTCTTCCCTTCCGAGACACGTAGACCGACGCGCTCCGAGCTCATCAGCGACATCGGTCCGGAGGTGGATAGATCCGTACGACCGGAGCGCGTCAGACGCGCAACTTCGGCAAGGAGTCGCACGTCGCGAGGCAGCGCGTCGTGACCACCGGACTTGGGAACGAACGCTCGCCCCTCCATGGTTTCGACCTCGAGGCAGCTTCGGAAGCCCTCGTCGCAGATCACCGCATGACCGGCCGGGTTCCACATGACGACGCGCCTCCCATAGGTGTTGCCGGCGAACATGGGCCGCGCCGCTTCGTACTCTCGAAACCAGCTGCGCCCGATGAAACCCTCGGACGCGTTCGCGCGCCCCAGGAGGTCGAGCACGGTCAAGGCGAGGTCGGAATGCGCGAGCAGGGTGTTCACCCGCCCCACCGCTTGCCCCGGCAAGATGACCAGAGCGAAGGACCAGGACTGGGACAAAAGGCGAAGCGTCGGTTGGTCGCCATCGACCCAGCCTCCGGACTCGTCTGAGGTGACGATTACCACGGTATCCTCGAGGATTCCCTCGCGCTCGAGAGCCTCGACGAAGGCATCGAGCGCATCGTCGAGCCATCGGAAGGCTCGCGTGCGGCGCTCCTCGGAGCGCTCTCCGGGCGCCGCCGGCAGCGTGAACGGATGATGGGTACCCACGGTCAGGAGCGTTGCGAAGAACGGCGCGGCTCCGTCGTGCAGCGCCTTGAGCCGCGGCAGGGCCTGTTCGAAGAAGGCTTTGTCGTCGACGCCCCAGGCGGTGCGCCCGTAACTCTGCGACCACGATGCGCCACCAGCAACTTCGGTGAAGCCTGCGCGCGGCATGAACTGGTCCTTCAGCATGAAGGCGAGCGGAGCGGCCTGCAGATAGGCCGTATGGTAGCCAAGCTCTCGCAGCGCCTCGGGCAAGCAACGACGGGCGCGGCCGTACACCTGCTCCGTCATCTTCGACTGATCGCTCAACAGCTTCGGGTAATCACCGCAGAGGATCGCGTACTCGCCGCGATTCGTCTGACGCTGGTGGGCCACGACCTGAGTGAAGAGCAGGTGTTCCCCGGCGCGCGCATCGAGCTTCGGCATCGCGACGGCGGCCTCCACACCGTACTCCGAGGCCACCGAAGGAAGGACCGGCGCCGAGACGGCTTCGAGCAGGATGAGGATCAGGTTCGGCCGGCCACCCAGAGGCTCGATCCATCGTCGACCTTCGAGGTCGGGGGAGAGAACTCGACGAACCTCCCTCGCGATCTTGCCCGCATCACCGACGGATGCCGTCCCGATCGTCGAGACGAGCGCATGGATGGCGTGACCCTGTCTCCACTCACCGTACCGATGGGAGATCGGAACGGCCAGCTGAACGAGAGTGAGGCCGGCGATACCAAGAATCCACAGCTGCCACCGGCTCCCTTTGGGCGCCTGCGCGAAGATCGATGCGACGAGCAGCAAGCCGAGTGTCGCTGCGAAGAGCCCCGGATGGGCCATGTGGCGCACCGATCCGCCGAGAAACGTTGGATCCGCCAGCAACCGTGCGTAGCCGAGCGCGTGCGAGGAATCGAACGCACTCACGACCTCGTAGACGCCGAACGTTGCCGCGACAAACAGCGATCCGAGGAGGCAGACCACGACACGGGAGAAGCGGCATCGCCATCTTAGCAGTGAGCCGAGGAGCGCCACGACGAGCAGCGCGACCGAAGCGTCGGCGACGAACCCACGAACATCGACCCAGCGGAGGCCGAGCCCCTTCTCGCTGAGGAGGATCGCGCGCATGGCCCAAGGAGCGGCCAAGCACACCAGGAACAGGAGCCGCCAGCCCGCCTTGCCTCGTCGCTCTGAGCGGTTCGCTTCGATGACGTCGAGTTATGGACTATGGCTACGATATGGCCAAGCGTTTTGCGCCTGCAGTGGAACGGAACAAGCACGCGCTTCTCGACGTTCTGCGCCGTGTCCTTCCGGCATCCGGCACGGTCCTCGAGATCGCAAGCGGCACGGGTCAGCACGCTGCGTTCTTTTCCGCGGAGCTCCCCAGACTGACCTGGCAGCCAAGCGATCCTTCGGAGGACGCGCGGTCCAGTATCGCCTCCTGGGTCGAGGACGAGAGTCGCGCCAACCTTCTGCCCCCGTTGACGCTCGACGCTCGACAGCGGGCATGGCCGATCGAACAGGCCGACGCCGTCCTCTGCATCAACATGATTCACATCGCGCCGTTTCAGTCGACCGAAGGGCTCTTCGAAGGAGCCTCGCGCCTACTCGCGCCGGGTGCGCCGCTCATCACCTATGGGCCTTATCGTCTCCACGGCAAGCACATCGCCGCCAGCAACGAGGCCTTCGACCTGAGCCTACGCGGGCGCGACCCGAGTTGGGGAGTCCGCGACGTCGATGAGCTCGCCGAGGTGGCGAGCCGCACCGACTTCGTGCTGACCGAGAAGTTCGCGATGCCCGCGAACAACATGACCCTGATCTGGACGCGTCGCGCCTAAGGCGCGACCTGAATGAACGTGGGCTGAACGAACAACAGAACGAAATAGACGACGAAGACCGCAACCAGCGCCGCCCCTCGCTTGTACCCGAGTGCATTTCGCTCGTTCACCGCCAGGAAGAGCAACAACAGGGTCGCACCGAGCATGATCGGATAATCACGGACGACGACGGCGCGCGACACGGGACCGGGCGCGATGAGTCCGGGTAGCGCCAGAACACCGAGGATGTTGAAGATGTTGGAGCCCACGACGTTTCCCACGGCGATGTCGTGCTCGCCCCTCCGGGACGCAGCGACCGAGGCCGCCAGCTCGGGCAAGCTGGTTCCGAGCGCAACGAGTGTGAGACCGATGACGAGCTCGCTCACGCCCAGTGAAACGGCAAGCTCCACCCCGCCCCAAACGAGAACCCGGGAACCGAGCAACAGGCAGACGAGCCCGACGATGAAGAGAGCCACCGCTTTGTTGGTTGGCAACGCGTCTGGGATGTCGTCGTCCTCAAACGCAAGCACGGCATCCTCGGCTCCTGCCGAGGCTTCCTTCGAACCCTGGACGCCGAGCCAGATCATCATGGCGACGAGGCCAGTGAGAAGCAGCCCGCCCTCGAGACGAGTGAACTCGCCATCCCAGAGAAACCACCAGGAAACGGCCATGGCTGCGAACAAGATCGGGACCTCTCGCCGAAGCAGCCGAGAGTGTACGCGAAGCGTCCCCACGATCGCTGCCGAGCCAAGGACGAGAGTCACGTTGGTGACGTTGGAGCCGACCGCATTGCCGATGCCCATCTCGCCGCTGCCCGCCAGCGCGGCCATGGCGGAGACGAGCATCTCGGGGGCCGAAGTCCCGAAGGCGACCACGGTCAGACCGATCACGATCCGGCTGACCCCCCAGTTTGCGGCGAGGCCGGCGGCCCCATAGACGAAGCGATCGGCGCCCCAGACCACGGCGATGAAGCCCACGATGATCGCGGCGATGGCGTAGAACAGCGTCAGGGCGACCTCTCCTGGAGCTCGGGCAAACGGTCAGTGTTGCGCAGCAGGGCTGCCACGCAAGCCGTCTACCGTCAGTTCACGCTGGCAAAACCACCCTGCGGAGCGCTATACCCTCTCAGACCGGACTGGAGGGGCAGTATGGGCGAGCGGCTAGAGGGAAAGGTAGCGATCGTGACGGGGGCGAGCCGAGGAATCGGCGCGGCGATCGCAGGCCACATGGCGGAAGAAGGCGCCAAGGTGGTTCTCGTCTCGCGCAAGATCGAAGGGCTCGAGCAGGTCGCGAATGAGATTCGCAAAAAGGGTGGCGACGCTGCGGCAATCGCATGCCACGCAGGACATCGGGACCAGCGCGAGCACATGCTCGAGCAGGCTCTCCGAGCCTACGGCCAGGT
>CBDUCC010000169.1:0-7910 GCA_965365555.1 uncultured Myxococcales bacterium
AGGCGGCCGTGCCAGTACACCCAGTTTGCCCAGGCCTCGGGGATCGAGGACGCCGGATCAACGCGGAACGCCACCACCGGCAGCCATTTCGGCTTCATCGGAGGCCTTCGCAGACGCAAGCCTGCTTGCTGCGGAGTGTTGTTGCCCTTCTTCTCGTTGCAGCTGTAGCAAGCCATCACGATGTTCTCCCAGTTGGTCCTACCCCCTTGGGACTTCGGGACGACGTGGTCGTAGGTGAGACCGCGCAACCGATGACGAACGCCACAATACTGGCATTTGAAGTCATCGCGCATCGCCACGTTGATCCGGGAGAACTTGATCGCGCGCTTACGGCCGACGATCGTTCGAAGGAGCCGCACGACAGCGGGCATCTTGATGGTGATGCTGACCGAACGAACGTCCTCTTCGTACTCCTCGACGACCTCGACCTTGCCATCGAAAATCATACATACGGCGCGCTGCCAGCTGATGATCCGGTGGGGCTGGTAGCCCTGATCCAAGACAAGGGTTCGCATGCCGTTCGACGCTTCGTATAGCGCGAACGGGCGTGGAAATAAACTGGTGTTCTATGGCGACCCGGCGAAACGTGCGCTGCGGATCTCCGTCGATACGGCGTCCCCGGGAGGATTCGAACCTCCGACCTTCGGTTTAGGAAACCACTGCTCTATCCTACTGAGCTACGAGGACTCAGGTGGCCGCGTATAGCATGATGCGCTCGATTGGGGCGACCGGTTGACCTGCGGACCCAACCTGTACTACCTCTTTGCCTTCCGCGAGGAGCCCGCCAATTACGCAGCAACGACGATATCCTGCGCCAGTCATTGCCGTTTCCAGCCACTCGGCGGCGCGTACGGAACCGATCGAGATCGCGCCGGAACCGAAGCCGGCCGAGCCCAGGCGACGCAGAACGCTTCCCGACGATCTCCTGTACCGCAGCGACGAGGAGGCGGCTCGACGCCTCGCGCTGAAGGCCCTCGCCGCGGCCCGCGCTGCGGAGCGGCGCCTAGACGATCGCGCCGACCCAGAAGCCTTGCACGATTTCCGAGTCGCCATTCGGCGCCTTCGGAGCCTGCTGCGTGCCTACAAGGCGCAACTCGGGTCAGCGGTACGCCAGAAGGATCGCCGCAAGCTTCGCGACATTCAGCGCGCCACCGGAGGTGGACGAGAAGCCGAGGTCGCCCTCGAGTGGTTGACCAAGCAACAAGGCAGCCTGGCCGCCGAGCACCTGGCAGGGCTCAACTGGCTGTCCGGAACGTTGATGGCGCGTCGGCGCGAGTGCGAGAGCGCCTTGGACGGGGAGCTGCGAAACGCATTTAGGAGTCTCGCCGATCGGCTCGAACAGCGTCTCGCCCTGATGAAGAGCGAGCAGAACTTGCTCGACGAGAGCTCGCAGGTCAGTTTCGCTGAGACTCTCGCCGATCTGATGGACGCGCACGCCGCAGACCTCTTGGCGAAGCTCGGGCAGATCGCACGGATTGACGATTCTGAACAACTCCATGATGCACGCATCATGGGCAAGCGGCTCCGGTACTTGCTCGAGCCGGTACGCGCCTACTTGAATGAGGCTCAGCCAATCGTAAAGCGAAGCAAGCGTTTGCAGGAAGTCCTCGGCGACCTGAACGACGTTCACGTCCTGATGAACCATATCGATCGCGCTTTTGAATCCTCGCTCCAACACAAGGCCGGGCGCATCCGATCCTCTCTCGGTGCCGGCGATATCGAGCGCGCACGACGCGAGGCCTCGATGATCGAATGGGCAGGCCTCGTCGAGCTCTACAGCAGGCTCGACGCCGAGCGCCGAATGCTCATCGCTAAGATTCGGGATCGGTGGCTCGACGCCGACCTCGATGCGCTGGTGCAACGTACTCGTGATCTCGCGGCTCAGCTTCGCACGCAGGCCGCTCAGTAATCGAGGATCGAGATGACACGATGGGGCGCGAGCTTCTTCGTTCCCTCGAGCGCGACGAGGTTGATCACGAAGACGAATGCAGCGATCTCGGCGCCGCAGCGTTTCACCAGCTCGCCCGCGGCGCTGGCTGTACCCCCGGTTGCGATCAAATCGTCCATGATGACCACACGATCACCAGAGTGCAGAGCGTCCTGGTGGATTTCGACGGCATCGCTTCCGTACTCGAGCTCGTACTCGGCGCGATAGGTCGCGGCAGGTAGCTTGCCGGGCTTTCGGACGGGCACGAATCCGACGCCGAGCTTTTCCGCGAGCGCAGCTCCAAACATGAAGCCTCTCGATTCGATCCCGATGACGGCGCTCACCGACTCCCCGTCGAGCGCCTCGACCATCGCCATGATCGTCGCTCGAAACGCCTCTACGTCAGCAAGAAGCGGAGTGATGTCGCGAAACAGAATCCCCGCCTGTGGAAAATCGGGGATGTCTCGAATGCGGCTTCGAAGGAAGCTGGCCCGCTCTTCGCTCATCGAGACTCCGGAGGACCCGCGACATAGGCGGCAATGCCGAAATGGTCGGGGTGTGTCGCCTCGATACTCAAAGGCGTCACAGAGATGTATCCCGCGTCGAGAGCCTCCGTGTCCGCGCCTTCGACGGGCTCGTTTCGCGCACCGCCCGGACCACCGATCCACAGGTAGTGACGGCCGCGTGGGTCATCTCGAACCTCGACCTCGTCGGAGTAGAGGCGAAACCCGAGCCGGGTCGCTCGGACGCCCTGGGGCGCGGAGTGCGGGAAGTTGATGTTGAGCAGCACAGCCTGACCGCCCGGCGGACTCGCACGAAGGAGCTGCTTGCAGAACCGCTTGGCGTATTGTGCGGCGCCTTCCATGTCGGACGAATAGCTCGACAGTGCGATGGACGGCACACCGCGGAGCGCACCTTCACGGGCCGCAGCCACCGTGCCGGAATAGTGCACGTCGTTGCCGAGGTTCGGGCCGTGGTTGATGCCGGAGACGACCAGGTCGGGGCGGCGCGGAAGCAAGTCCTTCAAGAAGAAAGCTACGTACACACAGTCGGCAGGGGTGCCGTCCACCGCCCAAACCTGGGGCTCCACCTCTCGGAACCGCAGCGGATGATGCAGAGTGATCGAATGACTCTTCGCGCTCTGCTCGGTTTGCGGCGCGACCGTGTACACGTCCGCGAAGGTCGAGAGCGCCTGACGGAGCGCGATGTTGCCCGGCGCGTCGACTCCATCGTCGTTGGATACCAGCAGCAGCGGGCGGTCCGACATGCCCTCAACGACCTATCGCGTTGTGCCGGACTCGGCAAAGCAATTGAGGGAGGGCCGGCGGGCTTTCGCCCTCCGGTCCGCCAATGGTCGGGGCGACTGGATTTGAACCAGCGACCCCCTCACCCCCAGTAAGGTGCGCTACCAAGCTGCGCTACGCCCCGTCCACCCTCTATTCGAGGGCGGCAGACTCTAGCCCAGGTCGCCCTGGAGGCAAACGAAAAGCACTGCGCTCCGTCACGCCTTGGGTGTTCGTCCGGCCGACACGGGAACGACGCGATGCACGGTCACCTGCACCTCGCGAGCCTCGACCGGCGCGGCCGCCGCTTCGGCGAGATCGTCGAGAAACTCGGAAAGCTGCTGACGAAGCCCAAGGAGCTCTGCCCGAAGACCCACCTCGCGCGCCGCGCGAGGTTCCGGAGGGCTGCTTCGTTGATGACGGCCCAGCTCCCGGATGCGCTTACGCGCGCCGGGGATCGTGAAGCCCTCGTCGTGAAGGAGCTGGCGAATCAGCATCGCGAGCTCGACGTCTTTGCGGCTGTATTGCCGATGCGCGCCGCGGGTCTTCTTGGGCCTCAGCGCAGTGAACTCCGTCTCCCAATAGCGAAGGGCATGCGGCTTGACGCCGACGATCTCTGCCACCTCTCCGATCTTGAAGAAGAGCTTGTCTGGGAGTTGAGTTCGCCGCGTCATCACACTGCTCACAAGCCGTCCGCCGAGTCCGCGCCGTCCTCTTTCGAGCGGTGCGGATTCAACACGGTCTTGAGTACCTGGCTCGGCTTGAATGTCAATACACGTCGAGCACTGATCGGGATGGGGGCACCCGTCTGGGGATTCCGTCCGATGCGTTCCTTCTTGGCGCGAACGACGAAGTTGCCGAAGCCGGAGATCTTGATCTTCTCCCCGTCGGCAAGCACGTCCTTCATCGTGTCGAACACGGCTTCCACGACCTCGGCCGCCTCTTTCTTCGAGAAGCCACCAACCTTCTCGTACACGGCATCGATGATTTCGGCTTTCGTCATTCGGTCTAATCCTCCAGAAGCCCGGTATGGCGGAGAAAACCACAAATCGGTTCTAATCTCAAGGGTTTGGCGAGCACCGACTTGCAGAAAGTGTGCGCATTCTCGCACATCGGAACAAATCGTTATCGGAGGGTCGCCTCGAAGCGATCGCGGGCGATCTTCGCGAGCCCTGCGTGCACCCTGTCGACGCGCTTATCGGTGAGCGTTGCGTCCGGATCTCGATAGGTCACCCGGAACGCGAGGCTCCGGTGGCCAGCAGGGATCTGATCGCCGCGGTAGAGATCGAACAGCGCAACCGATTCGGCGAGCCCCTTCGCAGCGGCTTCCAGCGCCGCGGCGATCTCGCCCGCAGAGAACTCGTCGCGGACGAGCATCGCGATGTCCCGAGTCACGGCGGGGAACTTCGGAAGCCCACTCGCCTGGGGCGGCCCGAGTCCCTCGGAAAGGGCATGGAGGGCCGCAACGTCGAGCTCCGCGTACACGACCCGGCCGACCAGCTCGAGATCGTCCCCTACGTCGGGGTGGATCTCGCCGACGAAGCCCACCGGCCTTTCCTCGAGGATCACGAGAGCCGAGCGCTTCGGGTGCATGAACGGAGGAACCTCGCCCCTGGCGAGGGTCGGTGTCCGGCCGAAGACGCCGTCGAGCAGGGCCTCGATCACGCCCTTGCCGTCATAGAGGTCGAACGGACGCTCGCCGCCAATCCAACCTGCCCGCTCCCCGGCGAGCGCGATGGCGAGCGTCGTCTGCTCGTTCGGCAGGGCCGCATCCGTGGGTCGAAACGTTCGCGCAATCTCGAAAAGGCGCGCCGCTCCGGCGCCGTGCCGCCGGGCCCGCGCGGCGGCGGTGCTGAGCCCTGGCAGCAGCGAGGTACGCATGACCGCACGCTCCTCCGAGAGCGGGTTGGCGAGCGGCACGGCGTCGGTGCTCACCCGCGCCTTGCGTAGCTCTTCGACCGACACGAAGCCGTAATTGATCGCTTCGTAGAGGCCCGAGCTCACGGCAGCGTCACGAAGTGCATCCATCGTCTTCAGCAGGCCCGGCGTGCCGGTTTCGGAAGGGTGTACACGTGGAACCGCCGTCGGGATCTGGTCGTATCCTCGCACACGCGCGACCTCTTCGATCAGGTCGACCTCGCGCGCGAGATCCGGGCGCCAGCTCGGCACCTCGGCGTCGATGCTCGTTTCGTCACGGCCGACGATACGACAGCCCAGTGACTCGAGAATACCCAGGCACTCCTCTCGATCGACCGGCGTGCCCAAGAGCTGCGAGGCGCGCGACGGACGGAGCCGCACGACGCGCGACTCGTAGGGCTGCGCGACCCGATCGATGGCCCCGCTCGCCGCGGCGCCTGCGCCAAGCTCGGCTATCAACGAAGCCGCGCTGGCGAGAACCTTGGGGACCGCCTCCGGGTCTACGCCGCGCTCGAATCGATGACTCGAGTCCGTGTGCAGGCCGAGCCTTCGCGAGGTGCGCCGGATGGAGCGAGGATCGAAGTAGGCGCACTCGATCAGGACGTCTCGAGTCTCGTCGCGGATCTCGGAGTCGAGGCCACCCATGACGCCGGCAACGGCGACCGGACCCTCGCCATCGCAGATCAGCAGGTCGTCTGCAGTGAAGGTCCGCTCGATCCCGTCGAGGGTCGCCATCGTCTCTCCCTCACGGGCAAGGCGAACGACCACCTTCGAACCACGAAGTCGATGAAGATCGAATCCGTGGATCGGATGACCCCATTCGAGCAGGATCAGGTTGGTCGCGTCGACGATGTTCGAAAGTGCGCGGAGTCCGAGATTGTGGAGCCGGTAGCGAAGCCAGAACGGCGAAGGCCCCACCTGCACGCCCGAAACCAGCGCCGCCCCGTACCGTGGACAGCGCTCGCCGTCTTTGATCTCTACGGAAACCTCTGGCAACTCGGGGGTCTCGACCGTCTCTGCATCGCCGTCCCAGAGTGGGTCGAGCTCAGTCGTCGGCTGACTCGCTTCGAACGAACCGCCGGCCGGGAAGGTTCGCCCGGGGCCGGCAGCGCGCCGCGGCGTGTACGTCACACCGAACAGTACGCCGACCTCGCGGGCAATTCCGACGTGACCGAGGCAATCGGGGCGGTTTGGCGTGAGCCCGATGTCCAGAATCACGTCCCGCAGGTCCAAGGCGTCGGCGACGGGGATGCCCGGTAGCGCTTCATGCTCGGCATCGAGGACGAAGATGCCGTCTGCATCCGTCCCGATGTCGAGCTCGGCTTCGCTGCAGATCATTCCGTTGGACTGGACGCCTCCGACCTTGCGAGGCGCTATCTCCAGGCCGTTCGGGAGAACGGAGCCCGGCCGCGCGAAGAGTACCCGGCCACCGGGCGCGGGAACGTTGGGTGCACCGCAGACTACGTCGAGCTCGTCTTCCCCATCGAACAGACGAACGAGCGTCAGCTTGTCGTGCTTCGGGTGTGCATTCTTGGTGCGGACCTCTGCGACGACCACACCGTCCAGGCCAATGCCCTTTTCATGCATCGCTTCGACCTCGAGGCCGGCCAGCGAGATTCGCTCGGCAACCTCGGCGACGTCCGCGTCGACTGGGCAAAGCTCCTGCAACCATCGATATGAGACGAGCATCGGGGCGATTCCTAAAACTGCGACAAAAAGCGCACGTCGTTTTCGTAAAGGAGCTTGATGTTGGGAATGCCGTACTTGAGCATGGCGATGCGATCGAGCCCCATGCCGAATGCGAAGCCCGTGTACTTCTCGGGGTCGTAGCCGACGTTCTCGAAGACGACCGGGTGGATCATCCCGCAGCCGAGGATCTCCATCCAGCCGGTACCCTTGCAGACACGGCAGGCCGCCGTGCGTGCGCGGTCCCCCTCCCAGGCCCGGCAGAACACGCAGCTCATGTCGACCTCGCCACCCGGCTCGACGAACGGGAAGTAGCTGGCGCGAAATCGAACGGCGATGTGCTCGTCGAAGAGCCGGCGAAGGAACAAGGTGAGAACGCCCTTGAGCTCCGAGAACGTGACGTTCTCATCGACCAGGAAGCCTTCCAGCTGAAAGAACATCGGGGAGTGCGTCGCGTCATCATCGCGTCGGTAGACCGCACCGGGCGACACGATGGCGAGCGGCGGCTCTCGCCGAAGCATCTCGCGTACCTGAATCGTCGAGGTCTGCGTTCGGAGAAGCACACTCTCTGGATCGTGCGAGCGGTTGCCCTTGATGAAGAAGGTGTCGTGCTCGTCGGTCGCCGGATGGTCGGGCGGAAAGCCGAGCTTGTCGAAGCAGTTTTCGTAGAGCTCGACTTCTGGACCATCGGCGATGTCGAAACCGAGCGAGACGAAGATGTCGAGCACCTCGTTTCGGATCCGGGTAATCGGATGGAGCCGCCCAGGTCGTTGCCAGCGTCCTGGAAGCGTAACGTCAAGCGCGGGCCCAGTGAGCTCCGCCTCCCGAGCGCCCCGGTGGATTGCCTCGAGTGTGGCGTCGAACGTCGCCTGGATCTCCTGCTTCAGCGCATTCGCCGCCTGTCCGAGCTCGCGGCGGCGCTCGCCCGGGAGCTTCGGCATGAGCTTGAGCAGCTTCGTGAGCTCACCTTGCGGGCCGACGTATCGGCCATTGACTAGGCGCAGCTCGGGCTCGTCCTTGGCGGCGCGGAGCGCTTGCTCGTAGCCGCCACGGATGTTGTTGAGCCCGTCTTCGAACGTCTGAACCGCTTCAGGCTC
>CBDUCC010000170.1:0-7893 GCA_965365555.1 uncultured Myxococcales bacterium
CAGCCGGATCCCAGTCGCGAGGGTTGGCCGAGCACCAAGCGCGTCACGTCTTCGCGGGTGCCTAGGACGGTCATGTCGAGGTCTTGTTCGGAAGCCCGCTGGCCGAGCCAGGTCAGGCAGAGCGAGATCACTGCTTCGACGTTCGGGAGGTTCTCGGGCTTCTTCGGCGGAGTGCGAACCGCCTCTCGCGGGAGGTCGAGGCCGCGCTGAATCGCAGCGAGGATGGCGCTGGCGTGCTTGAGGTGCCGGCTGTCGAAGTTCCGAATGCCTCGGAGCTGCCCTTCATTCTTGGCTGGCCGCTGGGCGAGCGCGAGCACCGCCATGTCGGAAAGGACCGCACGGACGGGTCGGTTGACACGACGGGCTTCCTCGTTGCGCCAGATCGTGAGCTCCTGAGCGACCGCTCTCGCTTTGCCGTTGAGCTTGGTCTTGCCGCGTAACTTCCACCACAGCGTTTCGGGCTCGGCCGGGGACCGGTCTTTGACGCGGAGACGCTCGATCTCTTCTTCGGCCCAGCCGAGCCGGCCCCGTTTCTCGAGCTCCTTGGTGAGCGCTTCCTTCAGCTCGATCAGATGGACGACATCCGCGGCCGCGTACCGGAGGTCCGCTTCCGGAAGCGGGCGCCGAGTCCAGTCGGTCAGTTGCCCGCTCTTGTCGAGGGATACACCAAGAAAACCTTCGACGAGCCGAGCGAGCGAGCTCGTACGGTATCCGCAGAACAGCGCCGCAATCTGGGTGTCGAAGAGCCGCGTGGGAACTGCACCGCAGCCGAGCTCGAGAATCTCGAGGTCTTGGGAGGCGGCGTGCATGACGCAGGTGCCACCCCCTTCGAAGACCGTCCGGAGCCCACGGACGTCGACTGCCAGCGGGTCCACCAGCGCGATTCTCGTCGGCGTGGCGATCTGTATGAGCCCGAGCACGGGCACGAAGGTGCGCTCCCGATGGAACTCGGTGTCGAGCGCGTAGGCCTCCGCCCGAGTCAGCTCTACGAGCAGCTCCTCGAAGGCGTCCGAGTTTGCGATCCAATCGAAGTCGTTCATCGGCAGTACGCTCTTCCCGTCGTTGGCTTGTCCATCCATTGTTCGCGAAGCTCGAGCCATCGGATCACTTCGGCATCCATCGGGCCGGCGGCCGCGCGAGCTTGCTCGTGGGTCACGATGGGGGCTTGCGCTTGCGGTCGCTTCGGAGCCAGAGGTGCGGGAGCGACCCCGGCGGCCGCCAGGCGGTCCCGATGCCATGGGTAGATCGGCTTGGAATCGCGGCACCCAGCTTCGATGTCCTCGGGAGTGCAGAAGAAGCGAAAGTGGAAATGATCGTCATGCGGATAGCTGGGCTGACAGGTCAGGGCTTCGAACCGGGCTACGGTTGCGTTCGGCGCTCCAATGCTGCGCGCATGGCGCAGGAGAAGGGTGCGGATGTGCTCGGCGACGTAGATGTTCTGAAGCTCGGCATGCTCCCCTTCGATCAAGGCTTGGAGGAAGAGCCAGATGCGGGGAATGTCCAGCCGAAGTCGCACGTCATCGGTAGGTGTCGAGAGGTCCTTGAAGTCGATCCCGACGCCCTCCGGGTCGAAGAAGGCGCCCACGCTTTCAATGGGCGTGCCCTGGTCGTCGAGCTGATGGAAGAGCACGTCGACGTCCCGTCCGCTCTGGTGAGAGCGGTGCCGAGGGATCGGTCCACCGTCCCGGAGACTGAGGTCGTTGATCGTGACGGGCAATCCGCCGAGCTCTCGGTCGACGCGAGCCGCCGCCTCGACCAGGGCGCGAACGACCTCTACTGTTCCGTACCGGGCGTCCGGGTCTCGGCTCGGGCTAAAGCGAAGTCCAGGCGCGGTCAGCGGCAACGGCACTCCGCCTCGGAGCGAGCCGTCGTTCGGATTTCGGATCGATACCGATTCGTATCGTTCCCAGTCGATCCTGAGCGCCTCGGTAGCGGCCTTCGCAGCCGGCTCGGGGGTGAGTGCCGGGCTCGCCGCGGGCGCATGGACCTGGCTGCGGCAGGCGCCAAGCGCCAGTATGAGCGTCACGACGCTCGCTCCTCTGCGCGCACGGTCCATCGCTGCTCGCGAGTATAGCCGAGGCGCGTTCCGATGCCCCGCGTTCCGCAGGTTTGCTTCACTCGACGCAATTCCGCATGCTCTAGCGGTGCGAGAAGCTCTCCACCAGCTCATCGACGAGGTGCTCAACCCGCTGCTTCAGAAGGACGCGAGCAGCATCGAGCTCGTCGCTGTCGACGAGACCGAGGTCGTGGTGCGCGTGAGTGGGCGCGCCGCGTTCGGCGTAGGAGCCGAGTACGTTCGGAGTGGTGTGATCGAGCCGGCGCTTCGCAAGGTCGTCGGCGAAGAGCGGGCGATCCGAATCAAGAAGACGATACCAGCGGCGAAGCGCCGCGCCTGAGCCATTCGAGGAGCCGATGCAGGACTTGGATCAGATCATCGTCGCGCGACGCTCCGTCCGCGGCTATCGCCCCGAGCCGGTCCCCGACCGCATCCTGCACGAGGTTTTGGCGTTGGCACAGCGAGCGCCGAGCAACTGCAACGTTCAGCCGTGGCGGGTGTACATCGCTTCGGGCCCGGTCCTGACGAACCTGAGAGCCGCGTTGGTGGCCGCCGCGACCGCGGGCCATGCCGAGGCGATGTCGAGCTCGATCGATACGTTCTTTGGACCTTACCGCGAGAAACAGGTCGCCTGCGCGGTGGAGCTCTACGCAAAGATGGGCGTTGCCCGCGACGACCGGGTAGGGCGACAGAAGGCCATGCTTCGGAACTTCGAGTTCTTCGATGCGCCGCACGTTGCCTACGTCTGCATGGCGAAGAGCTTTGGGATTGGGGTCGCGCTCGACGTGGGCATGTACGTGCAGACCCTGATGCTCGCGATGCAGTCTCGCGGGATCGGCTCCTGTGCCCAAGCGGCGCTCCGTGCGTTTCCCGAGGTGGCAGCCGCACATCTCGGCATTCCAGACGACGAACAGATCCTCTGCGGCCTCTCCTTTGGGTACGAGGACCCCGAGGTGCCTGCGAACCAGGCTCGCCAACCGCGCGACCCGGTCGAGAGCAACGTGGTGTTTCGGCGCTAGGCCTCGCTCAGCGGCCCTTGAACTCGCCGTCGCGGCGCTCGAGAAAAGAGCGGATGCCCTCCGCAGCGTCCTCGGTGTCCATCAGCTCGCGCGCGATGACCAAGAGCTCTTCGATCGCAGCGTCGACGCCTTCGTGCTCCGCGGTTCGCGACGAGCGCAGCGTAGCCTGAACGCCGAGGGGAGCGCGCTTCGCGACGGTCTTGGCGATCTCGATGGCACGTGCCTGCAACTCGCCGGCGGGAACGACTTCCTGAACCAGGCCGATCCGAAACGCCTCGGCGGCATCGAAGCGATCCCCGGTGAGGAGCCAGCGCATGGCGTTGCCCCATCCTGCGACCTGTGGAAGCCGGATGGTCGCTCCGCCGAAAGGGAAGATGCCGCGATTGATCTCGATCTGTCCGAACCGTGTCCCCTCGGCACAGAGTCGGATGTCACAGGCGAGCATCAGCTCGATTCCGATCGTCAAGCACCATCCCTGGGCTGCGAGCATGAGCGGCTTCTTGCGTTTCGGCTCCTTCATGCTCAGCACGTCGATCGAACCCTCGGGAAAGAGCGGGGCGCCGTTCTTCACGGCCGGGCCGACCTCTGCGAGATCGAGACCGGCGGTGAAATGATCGCCGTTCGCCCGGATGAGCGCACAGCGCAGCTCGTCGTCGGCTTCGTAGGCAGTGACGGCCTGCGCGAGCTCGCGCAGCATCTGGACATCGAAGGCGTTCATCTTGTCGGCGCGATCGAGGACGATGTGGAACACATGTCCGTCGCGCTCGGTCAGCACGCGGGGCTTGGGGTCGGTCATGACGGCGAATCGTAGTGGACAGCCGTTGCGTAAGCCAGGACCTCGATCGTGCCCATCCCCTCGTTTCCCGTGGTGCTGGAGATCGTCGAGGTCTCCAGCCGGGTGTTGAGATAGGCGTCCGCGTCCGGCTGGGACTCCTTCATTCGAAGGAGGGCCTCTCGCCGCCCGCGATCGATGAGACTCGAGTACGATCGGACCTCGCCTCCGACCAACATCCGAAACCCGCTGATGAAGCGTTTGAAGTGGTCCACCGAGACGACGACCGAGCCACTCGCGAGCTGAGCGGAGCGGACCGGCTGGGGCGCGTCCGACACCTTGACCGACAATGCCGGCTGGCGTTGGAAGCGAGCTTCGCGTTCCTCGATGTTCCTGAAGTGCTTTCGCTCGATCGAAGATCCGACGATTTTGCCGAGCGCGATCAGCACGATCGGGATCCCGAGTCCCAGGATGAGCTCGAGCGCCATTGCCTAATCGATCCGCACGGCGGTGCCGTACGCCAGAATCTCGGACGCGCCTTGGGCCACCGACGAGGTGGTGAAGCGCACGTTGACGACCGCGTTGGCTCCGAGCGCGCGTGCTTGCTCGACCATGCGGCCGGTTGCCTCGGCGCGGCTTTCCTGAAGGAGCTCGGTGTACCCCTTGAGCTCGCCGCCGACGATGTTCTTCAGGCCTGCAGCGAAGTCGCGTCCAAAGTGCTTTGCGCGAATCGTGCTACCCTGGACCAGGCCGAAGTGCTGGACCACTCGGTGACCCGGTACCTGTTCGATATTGGTCAGAATCAAGCTCACCCCCTCTACAATCGAACGCGGCCCGCTTTGACGCGGCCGCCGAATAACGTGGCGAAGATCTCTTCTCGCCGGTTCCACAGGAAGCGTCGCCCCTCGCGTTCGCCGAGGTAGTGGAGGCAACTCTGTGGATCGAGATGACTCGCTTCGAGCAGCGTGACCAGCGCCCAACGCTCGATCGCCGTGGTGTCGGGGTCGAGCACCCGGAAGTGGGCGCCCGCGATGAAGGTGTCATCTCCGAACCGCCGCGCGAGCCAGATCCGCATCGCCTGCGAGTGAGCCTCGATCTGCGGATCTTCGCAGGGTGCCGCCTGACGCGCAGGCTCGCCGAGACGAAGCCTGAGGTTCCGCCCGTGGTCGCTCACCCGAACGATCAGGTCGGGCACGGCGAGCCGCCCGAGTCGAAGGAACTGGTCCTCGAGGGCCTCACACCGCATCGAGACCTCTGCGACCAACTCGTCCCAGGGGACCGAGGCGCCGTAGTCGTGGGTCTCGTAGTCGGCTTCTCTCAGGCTCGGCGTCCGGGGAATCAGGGTCGCGTGCGCTCGCTCATCGAAAATTACCTCGTCCCCGATTCGCGGCACGACGAAACGCGCGTCGCGCTCGGCCAAGGCGTCGAGATCGTCGAAGCCGAGGAGGGAGCCGTTCTGATCGGCGCTCTCGGCACAGCGGTAATAGTGATTGGACGCAAAGGGAACCACGCGCGTCGGCTCGAGGGCGTCGACCGTGAGCTCGAGGACACGAATGAGCTGCGCCTTTCGTGCGTGGTCCCCGACGCCGTCGAACAGCTTGCCGGCGTGGTTGTAGTTCGTGAACAGAAGATCGATCCGTCCGATGTGTTTGCGGATCGACTGAATGGCCTTGGCCGGCAGGTTGCAGTCGTTGTAGTTGAGCATGGACCAGCGGCCCGACCTGATGTGGAGCATGTTGTCGATGCCGGCGGTCGGGTAGCGACAGCAGCTCGTGTCCTCGTCGAGGTCGACCGACTCCCGTTCATGAAACGGCCGGACATCCCGGAAGCCGAAGCTCGCCAATCGCTCGACCATCGAGAAGTTTGCTGAGACGTTTGCCAACACCACCATGTCGGGGTTGCGCTCGGCCAGCTTCCGCAGAGATGGACCGTGAAGATGGTCGCTGTGCCAGTGACTGATCCAGAGATGGGTTGCCTTGGCTCCGAGATCGAATGCGTCCGGGTTCTCGTAACGGAGTCCCCAGCCGCCGGAAAACGCCGTGCCCTCGAGCCAAGGGTCGAACAGGAGCCGCACCTCGCCGATCTCGACGAGGAGCGAAGCATGATTCAAGTAGTGAATGTGGACCGACGACATGATGCGCTTTTCGACCCCCGAGTAGCGCCGTCTCCTGAGCCGCCAGGATAATCCCTACGGGGGAATCGGGCACCTTTCCGGGCAGAAGGAAGGATGCTAAGGCTCGCCCCGTGAAACTCTGCGTGATTGGAACAGGCTATGTCGGTCTCGTCACCGGCACGTGCTTCGCCGCTACAGGCCAGCGCGTCGTTTGCGTCGACAAAGACGCGTCGAAGATCGAGCGGCTTCGGCGCTTCGAGATTCCGATCTACGAGCCTGGTCTCGAGGAGATGGTCAAGGAGCAGGCCCAGGCCGGCCGCCTGACCTTCACCACCGACCTCGCTGAGGCGGTGAAGGACGTGGACCTAGCCTTCATCGCCGTCGGGACACCGCCTACCCAGGACGGTGAGGCCGATCTCAGCGCGGTGTTCAAGGTTGCCGAGGATCTCGCGGGGCACGCGACCCACGACCTGGTGATGGTCATGAAGAGCACGGTTCCGGTGGGCACCAATGCGCAGGTGCAGAAGCTCGTGGCCGACGCCGAGCACGATATTCAGGTCGCCTCAAATCCCGAGTTCCTCAAGGAAGGCGGCGCGATCAGCGACTTCATGTACCCGGACAGGATCGTGATCGGAGTCCGCCCTGAACACGAGCGCGCGCGCCGCTTGATGGACCGGGTCTACCATCCGCTCAATCTGTCCAGCACGAAGATCGTCTGGATGAACCCGGAGAGTGCCGAGGTCACCAAGTACGCGGCCAACACCATGCTCGCGATGCGTATTTCGTTCATGAACGAGCTCGCCGTCATGTGCGAGGAGGTCGGTGCGGACGTGCGGAGCGTTCGTAAGGGTGTCGGCAGCGATCCGCGCATCGGGCCGCAGTTTCTGCACGCGGGTCCCGGCTACGGCGGCTCGTGCTTCCCGAAGGACGTGAAGGCGCTGGTCGCCACTGCGCGTCGCAACGGCATCGAGCTCGAGCTCGCCGATGCGACGAACCGGGTCAACGTACGGCACCGCAGCTTCGTCGTTCGTAAGCTGAAGAAGCACTTCGACAACGAGCTCTCTGGCAAGCGCATCGCGATCTGGGGTCTCGCCTTCAAGCCTGGAACCGATGACATCCGCGAGTCGCCTTCGCTCACCACGATCGAGTTTCTCTTGAACGAGGGCTGCGAGGTGGTTGGGCACGATCCGGAGGCGATGGAGAACGTCAAACAGGTATACGGCGACAAGATCACCCTAGCCGACGACGCCTACGAGGCCGTCGAAGGCGCCGACGCGCTCCTCTTGCTCACCGAATGGCGCGAGTATCAGTACCCCGAATTCGAGCGCTTCAAAGAGCTGATGCGCACGCCCGTGATCATCGATGGCCGCAACATCTGGGTCACCTACAACCTCGCCGAACAGGGTTTCGAGTACGCCGGTGTGGGGATCCAGCGCGAGACGCTCTGAGCGGCGATGTGTGGCCGCTACACGCTGACCAATCCTGACCGATCTGCTCTGCTCGAGGCGCTTCCATTCGACGCCTTCAGCGAAACCCGAATCGAGCTTCGCCCCCGGTACAACGTGGCGCCCGGGCAACGGAGCGCCCTCGTCTGGCCTGAGGGGGCGGGCGCAGTCCTCGGGGAGGCGGAGTGGGGCTTTGCGCGACCGGGTGGCGGCCTGGTGGTCAACGCCCGGGCCGAGACCGCAGCCGAGCGCCCGATGTTCCGCGACGCCTTTCGCCGGGGGAGATGCCTGGTGCCGGCCGATGGTTTTCTCGAGTGGCGGCGCGAGGGTCGGATCAACCAGCCTCATCTTTTCCGAGGCGAGGAGGGCAGCCTCTTCGTCATGGCCGGGCTTCGGCAAGACGATCGATACGTCGTGCTCACCCGCGAGGCGACCGGCTAGGTCGCCGAGATCCACGACCGCATGCCGGTGATCCTCTCCGCCGAGGG
>CBDUCC010000171.1:0-7888 GCA_965365555.1 uncultured Myxococcales bacterium
ATGCCGGCATCCGATGAGTCCGAGTCGACGGCGTTTGCCGGGGCTTCCGATGGCGCCGACGCGGCGGTGGTTTCCCCGCCAGCCGACAAGTAGGCCGCGAAGCCCGCCAGCAGGGCCTTGTAAAACATGTTGCCGATCACTTCGTAGCCCGCCGGTGTTGCATGCCGGAAGTCTCCCATCGCGAGTCGGGGCCGGGCTTTGTACCAGCGACGCATCGAATTCTCGCCGCCCATCGCCTGCCAGGTGTCATAGAAGGCGCAGCCGGAGTCGAACGCGGCGCGACGCTGTGCGGCGAGGATTCGGGGCAGGGTGGTGAGCGTTCGGATCCGCCCCCGGTCACGGCTGGCCTGGTCGAGCGGCGAGAACACCAGGCAGCCTAGGTCTTCACGACCTTGTCGCATCCGCTCGAGGACGGCCATGTAGTCGTCGTAGAATGCCTGCTCGGGGCGGTCGTCGCTCGCCTCGTTCCCCCCAAAGCCGAGGACGATGAGGTTCACGCCTCGAATCTCGAGTTGCCTTCGAATGTGTTCGGGATTGAAGTTGAGAAGTCGATTGGCTCGGGCGCCCACCAGACCAAGTGAATCATACACCACGCCCGGGCCCTCTCTTTCGAGGACGACTCCGTAGAAGTCCACCGCGCCGCCGCGCCGATGGCGGAGCTCGAGGACGTGCGGCCCCTCGGGAGCCTCGATCGAGTACACCCCTTCGCCGAGCTCCTCGGCTCTCGTCGACACCGTCTGACGCTCGTCTCTGTCGACGCGGATCGAGAACGTCCCTCCACGAGGCTGCTCCTCGTAGTAGACGTCGAAACGGGCTACGGTTCTGCCGACGTCACCGCGTTTCGCCGTACCCACCCTCGCCCAAGCGCCTTGCATGGCCCGTGATTGCACGCCGCCATAGCCGTAGCGCCCGCGTCGATCCTGGCGGCGCACGACCTCCCGGGTCTCCCAGGAGTCCGGGTTCGAGCTCTGACGAACGCCGCGGTGCTTGTAGGGAATGAAGCCCTTCGCCGCCAAGACGAAGCCGTGACCTCCATCCCCGAAGCGTGCCTGCAGATTCTCGCGCACCGTCGAGGTGATCAGGTCGGTCGCGATACTCGAGTCCCCATAGTGACCGATGCGAGTCAACGCACCCTTGTCGCCTCGCGCTGTACGGACCAACGCTTCGTAGAAAGGGCGCATACCCCGTCCGGTCGGATCATCGATGCGTACGGTGATGCCCTCGTACTCGCTTGGATCGATCCGCAGCCGGTCCTCGGGTTGAGGCGTCGTAGCGGTTCTGCTTCCGAGATTCGCGGCGACGCTGTCGCCCACGGATTCCGCCAAGCGCTTCGTTGCCTTCTCCGAATCGGCCGAGACTCGGTAGGAGCCCCCGTGCCCCGCGAACGCCGGGATGTCTCCCCATTGGCTGAAGAGGCGAAGAACTGGCACCCCTTCTTCTCCGGGGATCCAGGGTCGCAGCTGGCTCATTGCCGGAACCACGTAGGTCAGCAGGCAAGCGCCCAACATGAACAGCGTCACGGTGGCGAGGTGCTGAAGAGGCGTTAGCGATTGTTGGATTCGGCGAAGCATCAGAACTGAAAGTAGATGTAGGGAACGACTTGGCTGGTCGCGACGAGGCTGAGGGCGATGCCGACCGCAGCCAGGGTCACGCCCTGAGCGGGCGCTGGCAGGGTCTTGAAGCGGAGCTCGATCGACTCGAACCACCGCTTCGGCGTGTAGTGGGCGACGAACGTCGTCAGCAGGAGAAGCCAGACACCTGCCGAAATCTGCCCCAGCGAGTACGTTCCACTTCCGAGCCTCGCGGTGACGTCTGCGGCGTTGTCGAGGCTCGTGGCCCGAAAGAGGATGCGGGAGAACACGACGAACTGCAGGGCCCAGAAGACCTTGAAGGCGTGAAGCTGCCAGGAGTCCACCGTGTTTCGTGCGCGGCCGGAGCGTCGGTAGAAGAAGCGATGAATCACCATCGCCATCGACTGCAGCAGCGCATAGAACACGAAGGTCCACGAGGCGCCGTGCCAGATCCCGATCAGGAACATCGTGAGCCATAGGTTCCAGTAGGCGCGGATCGGGCCTACGTGCGAGCCGCCCAGTGGGTAGTAGAGGTAGTCCCGAAGCCAGGTCGAGAGCGTCATGTGCCAGCGACGCCAGAACTCCGCCGGGCTCGCCGACTGGTAGGGTCGGTCGAAGTTCTCTGGGAGCTCGAGGCCCATCAGCTTCGCCGATCCGCGTGCGACATCCGTGTAGCCGGAGAAGTCGCAGTAGATCTGCATGGTGAATCCGTACAGGGCGACGACGACCTCTGCACCGCTGTAGAGTTCCGGCTGATCGAAGACGCGGTCGACCAGGTTCACGGAGAGGTAGTCGGCGATGGCGACCTTCTTCACCATCCCCGTTGCGATCAGAAACAGTCCCTGAGTGACCTGATCGTCCTTCAGCGTGATCTTCTTCTGTAGCTGCGGCAGCAGTTGCGATGCGCGGACGATCGGGCCAGCGACCAGTTGCGGGAAGTAGGTGACGAAAAATGCGAACTCGAAAAAGTTTCGCGTCGGCTCGAGCTTCCGCCGATAGATGTCGATCGTGTAGCTGAGCGTCTGGAACGTGTAGAAAGAGATTCCGACGGGAAGGAGAACGTCCAGGAACGGCGGGTTTTCGATCGTGATGCCAAAGAACAGATCGAGGACGTCTGCCGTCGCCTGTGAGGTGAAGTTGAAGTACTTGAAGAGCCCGAGGAGACCGAGGTTCGAGGTGAGACTCAGAATCAGCCAGCGTTTTCGAGCTTTGCCGTCGTTCGTCGCGTGGATTCGAAGCCCCACGACGTAGTCGATCAGGGTCGAGCCCAAGATGAGCACGATGTAGGCCGGGTGCCAGGCCATGTAGAACAGGCACGACGCCAGGAACACGAAGACGATGCGAGCCTGCGCATGCCGGGCCAACAGCCAGAATCCTGCGACAGCGATGCCGAGGAACAGAATGTAGTCGAGGCTGTTGAAGAGCACTGGTCCCCTTACCCAGCGTGAACGCGCCCGGTTTTAGCCGCAGCGGGCCCGGCACGCTAGCTGCTTGACGGGGGGGCCGGAACGCCCAAGCATCAGCGCCCGGAGGACGGAATGAACATCAGTGGTGCGGTGGCGTTGGTGACGGGTGGAGCTTCGGGCCTGGGCGAGGCGACGGTTCGAGGGTTCGTAGCTCGCGGAGGTCGAGCGCTGATCGTCGATCTGAACGAAGAGCGCGGCAAGAAGCTCGCCGAGGAGCTCGGGGACGCTGCATCCTTCGCCAAGGCGGACGTGAGCAACGCGGACGAGGTCCAGGCCGCGGTTGAGCAAGCCAGCTCCATGGGCACCCTACGAGCGGCGATCAACTGCGCTGGGATCGGCATCGGCGCTCGCACCATCGACAAGACGGGCGCCCCCCACGATCTGTCCGCCTTCGAGAAGGTGATCTCGGTCAACCTGATCGGAACCTTCAACGTGCTCCGTCTCGGAGCCTCTGCGATGAGCAAGAACGAGCCCGAAGATGGTGAACGCGGCGTGGTGATCAACACGGCGTCGGTCGCTGCGTTCGACGGGCAGATCGGCCAAGTCGCGTACTCCGCCTCGAAGGGCGGCATCGTGGGGCTCACGCTTCCCGCGGCGCGCGACCTTTCGAAGGCCCAGATTCGAGTCGTCACGGTGGCGCCCGGGACCTTCGACACACCGCTGCTAGGCATGCTCTCGGACGAGATCCGAGCCGCTCTCGCGGCGACGATTCCGCACCCCAGTCGGCTCGGACGGCCCGAAGAGTTCGGAGCGCTCGCCTGTCACATCGTCGAGAACAGCTACATCAACGGCGAAGTCATTCGGCTCGATGGCGCGCTTCGCATGGCCCCACGGTAGCTTGCCCCCCCGGGTGCAGGCTTTAGGGTCGCGACGTGACTGAAGCGGCGACCCTCGGGGACCACGGCTTGGGCGTGTCTCCGGCGCGCCGCAAGCGGATCTTCGGCCTCGCCCTGCCCATCATCGGCGGCATGCTCTCGCAGAACGTGCTGAACCTCGTCGACACCGGTATGGTCGGCACGCTCGGGGATGAGGCGCTCGCCGGGGTTGGTCTCGGCGGCTTCGCGAACTTTCTGTTTTCGGCATTCATCCTGGGGCTCTCCGCAGGGGTCCAGGCCATGGCTGCGCGACGGGTCGGCGAAGGTCGCTGGAACGAGACCGCGATCCCCTTGAACGGAGGGCTCCTCCTCGCTCTCTTGATGGCCGTGCCCTGGTCGGCGTTTCTCATCACGTTCGCCTGGGACTTCTTCCCACTGCTCACGACGGACACGGCCGTCGTCGAGCAGGGAGTGCCATACCTCCGAGCGCGCCTCTTTGCGATGTTCGCCATGGGCATGAACTTCGCCTTTCGCGGCTACTGGAACGCGGTCGACAAGTCGATCCTCTACATGCGCACGCTGATCTCGATGCACGTGGTGAACATCGTGCTGAACTGGGTCCTGATTTTCGGCAATCTCGGCGCTCCGGCCTTGGGGGCGATGGGGGCCGGCATTGCATCTGCCATCGCGACCATCTTCGGAACGGCCTCCTATTTCCTGTTGGGCCGCAGCTATGCGAGCGATTCCGGTTTTCTTCGTGCTCTACCGTCACGCGAGACCATCAGGACCATCCTGCGAATCGCTGCGCCCGCTGGCACTCAACAGTTCTTCTTCGCAGCAGGCATGACGGCGTTCCTCATGATGGTCGCTCGAATGGGAACCCCCGAGCTCGCTGCCACCAAGGTGATCATCGATCTCATTCTCGTCGGAATTCTTCCGGGGATTGGATTCGGTCTGGCCGCGGCTTCGCTCGCCGGGCAGGCACTCGGGCGAAACGAGCCCCAAGACGCCATGCGGTGGGGCTGGGACGTCGTGAAGATCGCGTTGCTCGTCGTCGCGACCTTCAGCCTGCCCGCGGTGCTTTTCCCCGAGCTCATGCTGAGTGTCTTCATTCACGACCCCGAGACGCTGGCGCTGGCCAAGAACCCCTTGCGCGTCGCGGCCGGCTTCTTGTTCATCGATGCGGTCGGCATGGTCCTGATGAACGCACTGACCGGAGTTGGAGACACGAAGCGCGTAATGTTCATCGGGATCGGCGCCCAGTGGCTGATCTTTCTTCCGGTGGTCTACCTCGTCGGCCCGTTGCTCGGATTGGGCCTGGTCGCCGTCTTCATGACTCAGGCGGTGTACCGAGGGCTTCAGGCGTTCGTATTCGCATCGATGTGGCAGCGCGGGGCCTGGCAGAGGATCGAGCTCCACTGAGCATCTTGCTCTACCAGAACAAGGCGCTCGTCATTCGATCGGTTCGCCGCTGGTCCGGTCGAGGGTCATCCAGGGCGTGCCTGCGATCTCGACTTCGACGCGCTCTTCCACCACGGTCAGCGCCGGCTGCGTGGCGACGGCACCGAGCTCGGCGCGCCAGAGCTCCTTGCCGGAGCCGACCTCTTTGGCGATGACGAGACCCGGATCGCCGACGGTCGCTTCGAACAACACACCGTCGCTCAAGACCGCGGCCGATGCGATCTCGCCGGCGGCGCGTTGCCTGGCCATCGTGTTCTTTTCGAGCCGCGACGCGGCGAACCAGGCGACCAGAGCGACGCCCAGCGCGGCCGCAAGCAAGACCACTACGACTCGCTTCCCAGACTTCGCCTCTTCAGTCACCTCGTGGTGATAGCACGGGCGGAACGGCGCGGCTTCTTGATCCAGGGCCTTAGAAGGCGTCGACCCCAACCCCCAGAAAGCCGGAAACGTGTGGGTTGTCGAGCAGCCATTGACTCGGAATCGCCCAGCCCACCCGTGCGTAGACCTGCCATCGGCCCCAGCGGAGGTCGGTGAACAGGGCGAGGCCGCCGGCGCCCCCGAAGCTGTCGAGGAGACCCTGCCTCCGCGGGTCGTTCAAGACGCCGCCCGAGACGAGCAGTCCGAGCTCCTGGGGTTTGCCCTTCTTCGGACGGATATGACCGCTGAGCTGCGCGATCGCGAGCCGCTCCGAGAGATTGGAGGACCAGGGCAAGCCCGGAATGACGAGCGAATAGGGGTTCATGCCGCCAAGGCGCATTCGGGTGATGTCGTCTTGGTTCCATCCCCAGTTGAACGTCTCTTGGAGCTCGATGCGAAAACGGTCGTTGGTCTGCCAGCCAGCTCGGAGCCACTGGTTCAAGGTCCAGATCGCTTTGTCGGGTTCGTTCCGACCGTCGCCGACGAAGCCCCAGGCACGGGTGTCGGAGCGAACGTCGACTCCGGCCGAGGCACCCAAGCCGATCCCGGAGATCCGGGGGAACAACTTGGAGGCCCGGTACTCTTCTGCCGGCGAATCGATCTTCCAATAGATGTAGCCGAGCCGTGGCTCGAAGACCCAGGCGTTCGCCGGAAGCAGATACGGCGGGTCCTGCGGGTCCGTGCCGCGGTCGCTGAAGAACCATCGCCGCACGTTGGTGAGCAGCTCGAGCGTGTGGTGGTCGGCGACGTGCCACTGGAGCTTCGGAAGCAGGACGACGTAGCTCGCGAAGAATCCGAGCCCAGACCTCCGAAGGCCCTGTTCGTAGTACTGGTGGAGGAGCCCGGCGAACGCGATCTCGCCGCGGAGAGCCACCGAGAGCTCGAAGTTCGCGCCGAGCGGGATGCGTTCGATCTCGAGATGAATCGTGTCGGTGTTGTAGAGGAGCCGGACATCGCCTTTGCCGACCTTGTCTTCGCCGCGGGCTTCGAAAAGCACGAAACCAAAGCCGGTCACCTCCGGCGCGAACGCAAAATCACCGCCGGCTGCGGCCGACCCACTCCAACCCTCGGCGGCCGCCGGCGAAGCGAGCAGGCTGGAGGCCAGAGCCAGTGCGGCGAGTCGCATGGCCCGACCGTAGCCGATGCCCCCGTAGCCGGCACCTCACTGCGGGCGCTCGATCGATGACGGTCGGAGCCCCGAGGCGCAGCGCTTGCGCCCCGCACGGCCTTTGCGCCGAATCTGCGTATCAACAGTCATAATTTGCGCATTTTTTTCTGCATCCGCCCGGCATGCGTGCTGCAATCACAGCAGCAGGTGTGGGTGCGTGACTTCTTCGGTCCGGCCTGCGGGGAGGTGGTTATGGGAACGGTAGTTCGATCAATGGGTTTGGTATGTTGCGCGCTGGCCCTCGGGGCCTGCGGTAGCGACGGGGGCACCGGAGGGTCTGGCGGCACAGCGGGGTCCGGCGGGACCGCTGGAAGCGGGGGCACGGCGGGGACCGGAGGCGCCGAGACGTCGACCGTGTCGGGCGTGGTCTACAATCGGGATGAAGAGGAGGCCCCCGTGCCCGGGGCGACGGTTTCCGTGTTCGGTACGGAGCTCTCGACCACGACCGACCAGAACGGTCAGTTCACGCTCGAGGACGTCCCCGATGGAGATACGTTCCTCGTGACCGAGGCCGAGGGCACGTGGGGCATCATCGACTACTGGGAGGTGCCTGGGGAAACTCAGTTCGGCACCGAGCTCGGTGTCGTGCCGGACGCCGACATCGCCGCAGTGGGCGACGCGCTCCAGCGCACGCTCAGTCCCATGGATGGCATCGTTGACGTCACGTTCTTCATCGGAGCTGTGGGCGGCGAGACCGCATCGATCAGCGCCCCGAGCGATCCGCCGTTTACGTTCAATCTCTCCGACGAGCCTGTGGAGCAGGACGGGGTCATTGCGGACAACACGGGCTTCGGGGAGCTGATCTACACGTCGGTGGACCCCAATGACGGTCCCATCACCGCGACCGTGTCGGGCGTCCCCGGAACCACGGAATGCATCGTCGACGAGTCCCCCGGAACGACGTATCCGATTCGCCCGAAGTCGATCACGATCGTCTACGCGGGCTGCCAGTAATTTCGAGGCTCGGGGCGGACGGGCCGCGGAGGTCCG
>CBDUCC010000172.1:0-7886 GCA_965365555.1 uncultured Myxococcales bacterium
GGCTCAGGTGGAGGCGCCGGTGCGGGCGGCGACGCCGGGGCAGGCGGCACCGGCGGTGAAGTGCCCGCGCTCTCCTGCACTGGGGCCGCAGCAGCAGCAACCGAGACCTGCTTGTCGGAGGTCAACGCTGCCTGGCAGGCCTGCTACGCCGATGCGGATGGCCCATGCGGCGAGGACGACGCTGCGATCAGGTCTGCGTTGACGTCGCTGAGCGCGAGTGTCGGGGAGAGCTGCGACGACGAAGAGTTCGGAGGTCTCAGCGTGGCAGCGCTCGTCGAACGCCTGCAGGTCGCCTGCTCCTCCGAGGCACTCTCCCTCGCATCGCGCTCGTACGGAGGTCCGCAGGGGGCCGCCTGGGACGCGGGCTCATCCCAAGACCAAGCCTGTCTGCAGGCGACGCATCAGCGTGGCAGCGAGTTCATGGCCGCCGTTTTGACCGAGATCAACGCCTGCCAGGACGCAGGGGATTGTGACGCCACTGCGATTGACGAATCGATCACCGATCTGCAAGAGACAACGGCTTCCGAGATTTCGTCGGCATGTCCCGATCTCGGCGCCCTCATCGCGGTGACTCCGGAGCAGTATGTGGACCGGGCCCGGCACCAAGCCGACTGCGTCATCGCGACGAGCCATCCGGAGACCACCGGCATCGAGCTTTCCTGCGGTCCGACGCGCGTCGCGGAGGCACCGACCCGGGGCGAGTACGTGCAAATCGTCCTCGACGAGGAAGAATGGGGAACGCGCTGCGGCGATGGCAGCCCCTTCGCCTTTCAGCTTCGACTAGCGCCGGAGGGGGAACCGCTCGACCGCGTGATAGTCGGCATGCAGGGAGGCGGCGTCTGCGTGTTCGAAGATGATTGCGCGAGAGTGCTCGCGAATTCCCCAGGACTGTTCGAGTCGCTATCCGACGAGCCGCCTCTTAGCGGCATCATGTCGAACGACCCCGAGTCCAATCCATTCGCCAACTGGACCAAAGTGTACCTGCCCTACTGCAACCAAGACGTCTTCGCTGGGGGAGGCCAAGTCCAGCAGTTCACCGACTTCACGGTCGCACGGTATGGTGCCGTCAATGTGCGCGCGGCCATGGAGTACGTTCGCAATCTACTCTGGGGTCTGATCGACGAAGAGAGCGACGCCGGGTATCGCCCTGACCAGGTGCTTTCGATGTTCGGCGGCTGGTCCGCAGGCGGGTTCGGCACGCTCTACAACTACCATTGGATGCTCGATGACCTGCAGTGGCCACAGACGACCGGTTTCCCCGATGCGGCGTTGTCACTGGACAGCGGCGGACTGCTGAGCGTCGCGACGCTGGGCAGCTTTGCGATCTCCGCCTGGGGCACGCAAGCGTATCTCCCACCGTACTGCTTCGACGGCGGCTGCGCTGTCGGTCCGGTGTTGTACGAGGCCACGGCTCCCCGCCTGAAGGCAGTCCCGAATCAGCAACTGCTGATCCTCACAAACCAGAACGATGCCGTACAGGTGGGCACCACGTTCTTCCCGAGCACGCCGGCGTGGATCAACGCTGCGCGCGAGTCCGTCTGCGACACCCGCGAGGTCAACGGCATCCACTACTACCTGACGTCGATCACAGATAGCGTTCACGTGGTGTCGCTCAGTAACGAGCTCTACCAAGGTACCGTCGATGGTGCGGTCATGTCGGAATGGTTGTTCGAAGGTGCGGTCAGCGATCCGGATTCAGTAGTGAGCCGGATGGAAGAGGGGGATTTCGTCGCGGCTTTTCCGGGCGTGAACGAGTTCCCCTGTATGGTCGCGCCCTAGCGGCTCACCCCGTGATCATCGCGACGGATCCGCGCCCGTCCGGTGCACTTCCTTCAATATTTTCGAATGGTAGTCTTCGGCACGCTCCTCCGAGAAGTGGTCGAGGAATAGAACGCTGAGCCCCAAGATGATCGTCGCCAGGCCGATGGCGCGACCGAGCGGCGTTGGCTTCCGCAAGAAGATGGCGCATCCAAGAAGGATGACGACGGAGAACGTGTACATCGTGTACGGGTACCATCGGATGAAAGCCTCCGTGCGCTGGAGCTCACTCTCGAGGAAACCGGTGGCATTCTCGGCATACGCGGCGCGGTACGCTGGAATGCGAGCTTGATTGCTCAAGTCCATCGAGATCCCGACAACCAGCGCCACCGCGCCGACGCAGAGCAGCGGCAAAAACATCGATCGGGCAGATGGTGTGCTGCCGAGCTTCCAGAAGGCGAGCGCGAGGGCGACGACCGATGCGCCGAACAAGGCGAGCATACGACCTTCGAAGATCTCGCCGCGACACCAGCCAACGGCGTGTTCGATGAATTCCATGGGTGCATCCTTTCGAATGCACCGAGACGTAGTGGAAAATCGAAGGCCTTGGAAGCTGCTTCTGTTGGACCCGAGTGCCAAGAGACGGGGCGCAGGCGCCGCGTTTCACAGGGTACACCCCACGAACGGCGGGGGTTGCTGTTGGCGTTCCTGGGGCACGCATGCCTGTGCCTTCGAGAAGTGAGGGCCGAATCAAAGGACCTCAGGCGACGTTGTTGCGAATGCCTCCATCAACGTAGATCTCCTCCCCGGTGATGAATCCGGCACCAGGCGAGAGGAGAAACAGGAACGCGGACGCGATGTCGGATGCGGAGCCGAAACGGCCGAGTGGGATGCGACTGGCCATGTGAGCCTGGAACCCGTCGAGCTCCTCCTGGGCCATCCCGACCTTGCCGTATATCGGAGTCTCGATAGGCCCCGGTGCGACGGCGTTTACTCGAATGCCGCGGCCAGCAAGCTCGACAGAGAGGCTGCGGATCAAAGAACGGAGCGCGCCCTTCGTAGCGCCGTAGGGTGCCGCACCGACAAGACCGAAGTCCCGCACGACGGAGGTATTGAAAACGACGGAAGCCCCCTCGGCCAACAATGGCGAGAGCTGCTGAAGGAGGAAGAATGGCCCCTTGACGTTTACGGCAAAGAGCTGATCGAAGGACGCCTCATCCCAAGCTTCGAGGGGCATGAAGGGCGCGATGCCTGCGTTGAGGACGACGCCATCGAGCTTGCCGTACTTCTTCTTGATGTGTGTGGCGAGCGTCTTGATGTCATCCACGTCTCCGGCATCCGATGCGATGAGCTCGCTATTGTGCGGAAGCGATTGGCGTGCGCGTTCCAACGTCTCGGGGTTACGACCGGTGGCAATGACAGTTGCGCCAGCCTCTGCAAGCGCCGCGACGGTCGCTGCTCCGATTCCAGTGGTTCCGCCGGTGACGAGGTAAGTCTTGTTCTTGTGGTCTGACATGTGTTTCTCCTTGGACCGACTTCTTGCAGTCGATTTGTAGCTTCGAATATTACAAATTTGGTCAAAAAAATCAGAGCTGAACGTCTTCGTCCACGAGCTGCTGCAGCGTGGTTCCTCGCAGCACGGGGATTGCCTTCTTCGTCACCGCCTCGTTCAGGCGATCGAAGATACGTGGCATGCACAGCGAGACCGCACACTTGGACACCGGCGAGTTCGAATGCCCTTCGATGAAGGGAGGCTCCCCCAGCGCTTCATAGACCTGTTGGACGGTGATCTTGCTGGCCGGACGCGCCAGCAGCGCCCCTCCGCCGGGCCCGGTCTGAGTGTCGACGAGTCCCGCTGCCGAAAGCTCCGAAACCACACGGCGAACCGTGACCGGGTTGACATCGATGCTGGATGCCAGATCGGCCGAGGGTAGACGCACGTGAGGGTTGTACGCGAGCGCAACCATAATGTGGAGACCGGTACCGAAGCTCATAACTGTAGTTTGCGGCATTACAGATTAGCGTCAAGCGGTCGAACTCGATGGTGGCCGCGCGGCCAGTTGTTTTCCCCGTGTTTTGCTGAGAAGGTCACCGAATATGTTGAACGCGAAACAGCCTCTCTTGCTGATGGCTCTGGCTTGCACGACCTTCACCGCGTGCGGCTGCAGCAGCTCGAGCCCACCGCTCGAAGCCCCCGCAGATCCACAGGTCGAGGGACCGATCACCGAGCCGGAGAGCCCCTTCGTCGCAGGCACATCCGGCATTGTCCTAGGAGACGTTGGCTTCGAGCAGGTCGAGTTCTTCATCTCTGGAACGGCATCCGCATACACGAACGTCGGTGCATTGAGCTCAGATGGCGTGTGGAATGTCGAAGCCGCAACAACGGCAGAATTCAAGACGCGCGCTCTCGTCTACCGTCCTTCGGATCCGGAAGAATTCAGCGGTACCGTCATCGTCGAGTGGCTCAACGTCAGCGGCGGCCTCGATGCCGCACCTGACTGGATTTCTCTGCACACAGAGATCTTTCGAAAGGGCCACGTATGGGTGGGCGTGTCCGCCCAGATCGACGGCATCGAAGGCCGCGGCACCGGCGGTGTAGTGCCCCTGTACTTGAAGGCGGCAAGACCAGAGCGATACGCGCCTCTGGTCCACCCGGGTGATAGCTTCTCGTACGACATTTTCTCGCAGGTCGCCCAGGCCGTTCGGAATCCAGTCGACGTTGCTCCTCTCCAGGAGCTCGAGCCCGAACGGGTGATCGCAGTAGGGGAGTCCCAGTCGGCCGGACGTCTCATCACCTGGATGAACGCCCTCGGAAATCGCTACGCGCTGTTCGATGGCTACATCGTTCATAGCCGGCTCGGAGGAAGCGCACCCCTTTCGCAGGAACCTCGGGCAGAGATCGATACCCCCGAAGTGGTCAACGTTCGCACCGATCTTGGGCAGCCAACACTCATGTTTCAGACTGAGTCGGACCTCGTTCTCCTCAATTCCTTGCCGAGCAATCAACCTGACTCGAGGATGTTCCGCCTGTGGGAGGTGGCTGGCACTGCTCACGCAGACGTTTACACGCTACTCACCGGACAGTCCGACCTCGGTGACGACCCCTCCGTCGCGGAAGTGCTCGAAACCACTGACGGTGCCCCCCTAGGCCTCATCACTTGTGAGCGACCGATCAACTCGGGCGGCGCTCACTGGGTCCTGAAGGCGGGACTGCAAGGACTGATCGATTGGATCACGAAGGGGAAGGCACTTCCCGAGGCACCACGGCTGCAGGTGAACCCAGAGGGCACAGCGTTTCAGCTCGATGGGCTTGGCAACGTCCTTGGCGGAATCCGGACGAATTACGTCGATGTGCCGGTCGCCACGCTTTCCGGACTCGGCCAGAGCGGGCAATCCTTCTGCCGGATCTATGGCACCACCGAGCTCTTCGACGAGGCGCAACTCGAAGAGCTATACCCAAGCAAGCAGGATTACGTCGACCGGGTGACGGATTCTGTGAACGCCGCGGTATCCGCTGGGTTCATGCTCCGCGTAGACGGCGACCTCATCGTCGAGAACGCCCGCACATCGGGGATCGGCGGACCTTAGGCATGAGTGGCCGCGCGGCCACTGAACACGGACGCGAGGATGGCGGTCGCCGGTGATACGACGGCGCACGCCCGCTTCATGGCAAGTAAGCATTGGAGATGACGTACTCCAAGCCGGGCACGAAGTATGCATCGAGCGGCTGGATGACTAGTCCGGACTCCCTGACCCATCTCAGCAAGAAGCGATTGCTCAAACAGCTATCGGAGGCAGTCGCGCGAGACCGAGGCACGACAGCCAAGATGCTCGCCTGCATCGCCGAAGTCGACAGAAGGAAGCTCTATGCCGAGCAGGCGTATCCATCGATGTTCGCGTTCTGCGTTGACCGGTTCCACATGTCAGAAGCGATCGCCCACAAGCGGATCCGTGCCGGCCGCGCGGCCAGTCGTTTCCCGCAGATCTTGGAAATGATTCGAGTCGGCGAGCTTCACCTGAGCGGCGTTCACCAGCTAGCAAGTCACCTTACCGAAGCGAACCACGAAGAAGTGCTTGCGCAAGCAAAGCATAAGAGCATGCGTGAAATCGACGAGCTGGTCGCCAAGATCTCGCCTCGACCCGACGGGCGCTCCGTCGTGCGGGCCATCCCTCACCCTTCCTCCACTGCATCGAGCGGTACGGAGAGGACCGGACCGGGGCCGGATGAAGACACTGCTGGCACGAGCTCTGACAAACATGCCGAGTCGACTGGTACCGGAAACGCGGTTGGCTCGCTCGAGCCCTGGGCGGTGAACGGAACATTGCCTGCGACGAACCTGCGAAGTCTGACTGTTCCCCTGTCACCGCGGCGGTACAGGCTTCACGTCACCATCAGCCAAGAGGCCCGGGACGATTTGGAGCAACTTCAGAATCTCCTGAGCCACCAGATTCCAAGTGGTGACCCTGCACTCGTAGTAGAGCGAGCACTCAAGCTGATGCTGCACGAGACCAAAAAGAAGAAGGCGGCTCTGACGAAGAAATCCCGCAGGCGTCGAAAGGGAAGAACTAGAAAGACGAGGGTGATACCCGCGGAAGTGAAGCGAACGGTATTCACACGAGACGGAGGTCGCTGCGCATTCGTCGACAGCTCGGGACGACGCTGCAAATCCGCGTGGCAACTCGAGTTCCATCATTGCGTCCCGTATGGTCGGGGAGGCAAGCATACGGTCGAAAATATCCAGTTGAGATGTCGCGCGCACAATCAGTACGAGGCCGAACTCGATTATGGCCCCGACTTGATGCGGCGCCGTCGCGAATCTGCGAAGTCAGCTTGAGATGCGCTCGAATACCATCACTAGGGCGGCACCGATTGCGGTCGCGAGCAAGGCGAAGCCAATGATCGCTCGAGGCGAACGGGGTCTCGGGGTGCCTGCGAGATCGAGGAGGATCAGAGAGCTCGCGAGCGAGAGCGCCATGATGGCCGTCGCATCAAGACGTCCGCTGGAGATAGAACCGACTCCACCGAACAGGAGCATGCACACGGCAATCCCCATGGCCACCTTACGGAAGCGGATGCTGTTCGACATATGCCGAGGGTAGCCCGAGTGGTTCGCCCTTGCGCGAACAATGTGGATGGCTTGCCTCGCGAAGGTGAGACTCGAGCGGAGACGCCAATTAGAAGAGGGAGATGTCGTCGGACGTGAGGCCATCCCGTTCGATGAGCGTGTACTTGTCCCGATAGAAATCGTCTCCATTTTTCCACTCAGCGTTCGCCTCGTTGAGGTAGCGGTTGGTGCGGTTTTCTCGCTCTCGGAGAGGCTTGGCGTAGCACTTGTTGTTATCGCGCGCTTTGGTGACCACGGCGCCTTCTAGGTAGAACTTGAGGCGTTTGTGCTCTTCGCTCTCGCGGCGCACCAGGGTCGCCTCCGGAACGGCTCCCATGGGCTTGTCGATCGTGTGGAGGCGAACGAAGTAGGTTCGACCGGCCATTGGGTACAACTCGATGCGCCGGGCGTCGTTGTATGCGACGACGTAGAAGATGTAGGGGCCTGGGAAGACGTCCAGGATCTGCGCTTCCTTGCCTCCGACCTCGGCTACGCAACGCTTATCGGACTCGAAGACCGTGAAGCTCATCTTTCGGTCTACCTTTTGGTTCTGGATGAATACGATGCGGGCCTTGCCCTCCGGCGCGAGGAAGTCGACTCTATCGTAGGCCCCCGCGGGAGCTGCGGGGGCGACTGAAGCTGCCGATATCAATGCTATGACCCACCAAGTGCTACGCATGCTCTCGTCTTCCTAGAATAATTGTGTCTACAACCTAGTAGAAGCATGTCACGCATCTCATATTCATCACTCCTCTTAGCTTGTGCCTGGCTCTTGGCCGGCTGCCACGGGAATTCAAAGCCTTCGATGTCTGGCTCAGCCGTGCGGTCGGCGATTGGTCCGCTTGGCGATGCTTCGCAGCTGGTGACAGTCGTGTCTGCCGATTGGGGGAACTTTCGCGCCAAGCTGCAGCGATACCGACGGGGTCCGGACGCTCGATGGCACGCGGTGGGTTCGGCGGTCAGCGCCGTGATTGGGCGCAACGGCTATGGCTGGGGGCGTGGACTTCATGGCGATGGAGCGCC
>CBDUCC010000173.1:0-7881 GCA_965365555.1 uncultured Myxococcales bacterium
CCGCCACAGAGCTTGCCACTCAGGCTTGCCGACGAAGTCACCGATTCCAGCCGTCTCGCCGTGCGAATAGAACACGATGTCGGCGACCGTGTTGCCGTCGGGCTCGAGCGCCAAGAACCCGTACATCGTCGACCAGAGTCCGTAGCCCGAGATCGGAAGAACGATGCGCGTGACCTCCCCTGCCTCGACCACGAGGTACACGCGCGCCTGCTTCGCGCGCCGGCCGATGCGGGCGATGTCGAGCTCGGGAGGGATCAGAACGCTCCTCTCGGGATCCTTGCGCGCCGCGTCGGGGTCGAACTCGTTCGGATCGAGATCGTCCCGGTAGGCTCCGGTCTCGAGCTCCACGATGCGTGGCTCGATGCGTTCGAACAGCTCGTCGACTTCACGCCCCGGTTCGAGAAGCCCGGCGACTTCCAGGATGTTGCGACGCATCTCGAGCACTTGGTTGGCGACCTGTCGGGGCTTGAGAACGACGGCGGCAGATGCGACCAGTGCCGAGCAGACGAGGCTCACGAAGAACGCCACGGCCAGCGTGCGGGCCACGCTCTCCTTTCGGCGCTTGGGCTGTCGTGAAGATTCAGGCATTGCGTTTCAACCTCCTCTGTATGTTCACCCGCATGACGAAGTGATCGATGGTCGGCGAGAAGATGTTCGCGAAGAGAATCGCAAGCATGATGCCTTCGGGAAAGGCCAGGTTCACCACACGAATGATCACCGTGAGCGCCCCGACGAGCAGGCCGAAGACCCAGCGACCCTGGTTCGTCTGGCACGCGGTAACCGGATCGGTGGCCATGAACACGGTACCGAACGCGAACCCACCAAGCACGAGATGCCACTCCCAGGGCATCGCAAACATCGGGTTCGTGTCCGAGCCGACTGCATTGAAGAACATCGCCGTCGCCGCCATTCCGATGAGCACGCCCGTGATGATCCGCCACGAGGCGACTCCCGTGTACACGATGAACAGGCCTCCGAGCAGACATGCAAGGGCCGATGTCTCCCCGAGCGAACCCTGGATCGGCCCGAGAAAGGCATCCATCCAGCTGACTCCGCTATCGACGATGCCGGCAACCCCGCTCTGCGCGCCAATCGCCAGTGGCGTGGCGCCCGTGATCACGTCGATCGGGGGCACCCAGACCGACTCACCGGACATCTCGATCGGGTAGGCGAAGTAGAGGAATGCGCGCCCGGCCAGCGCAGGGTTCATGAAGTTCTTGCCGGTCCCGCCGAAAACCTCTTTGGCGATGACGACACCGAAGGAGATACCGATCGCAACCTGCCAGAGCGGAGTGGTCGCGGGCAGGGTCAGCGCGTACAGGATCGACGTCACGAAGAATCCTTCGTTGACCTCGTGATTGCGAACCCCCGCAAAAAGGACCTCCCAGAACCCACCCGCCAGTAGCGTCACCAGGTAGATCGGTACGAAGTAGAGCATCCCGTAGAGGGTCGAAGCGGCGATGTTCTTGGGATCGTGGCCGACGTCCATCCAGCCGAGGAGCGCGCCCCGCCAACCCCCGGGCGCCGAGAGACCGAGCTCTGCGATGGCCAGATTGGCCTGGTGACCGGTGTTCCACATCCCCATCAGGGCACAGGGCAGAACGCCGACGACGACCAGACCCATGACGCGCTTGAGATTTATGGCGTCGCGTACGTGTGGCGCGGTTCGCGACACGTCGGATGGCGAGTAGAACAAGGTGTCGAGCATCTCGTAGATCGCTTGGTAGCTTTCGAGACGCCCACCCTTTCGGAAGTTGGGCTCGAGCTTGTCCAAGAGATTTCGAAGCGGTCGCATCAGCCATTCTTCTCGATGAGGTCGAGGGCTTCGCGTAGGAACGAGCCGTACTCGTACTTGCTACAGCAGACGAACGAACAGAGCGCGAGATCTTCCTCTTCGAGCTCCAGACAGCCGAGCGACTTCGCGGTTTCGGTGTCGTGCACGATCAAGGCCTTGAGGAGCGGTGTCGGCAAGATGTCGAGCGGCATCACCTTCTCGAAGTTCCCGATGGGCACCATCGCGCGCGGGCTACCCTGCTGCGAGGTCGAGAGCGCGAACCGGCGCCGGCCCGGCGTGATCGAGGCGGCGAACGCAGGGATCGCCGAGTACTTGCCAAAGCCCGGCGCGAGCCAATCGAGAAAGCGGCGCGTTCGGTCCTCCTCGACGACGGTGATCTGAGAATCGTAGGGCCCGAGGTAACGCGCCCGACCCGCGGCCCGCCGCCCGCTGAGGACCGATCCGGAGATCACCCGCGACGGCGCGGGCTCGACCTCACCCTCGAGCAGGTCCTGTGTGCTGGCGCCGATTCGAGTGCGCAAGAGCCGGGGCCGCCGGACGAGCGGGCCACCGAGCGCAATGACCCGTTCGGTGTGGATCCGCCCCGTCGTGAAGAGCGCGCCCAACGCAATGACATCTTGATAGCCAATGTACCAGACCGACTTGTTCTCACCGACCGGGTCGAGGAAATGAATGTGGGTTCCGACGAGCCCAGCCGGATGCGGCCCCTCGAACACCGAATGCACGACTCGCTCGAGCTTGGGCAGCTCGAACGATGGTCCGGGGGCCTGGCATACGTGGACCCGACCCTCCGTGAGGCGACTCAGAACCGAGAGTCCGTCGCGAAACTCGTCGGCCCGTTCCTCGATCACGATCCTCGGATCGGCCGCGAGCGGGTTCGTATCGATCGCGGTCACGAAGATCGAATGGGGGACCGCCTCGGCGACGGGGATCTTGCCGAACGGCCGCTCACGGAGTGATGTCCAGGCGCCGGAGCGAAGCATCAGGTCCCGGACGATCTCTCGGTCGAGCCGGGAGAGCTCATCGCGCGCGTGGGCCGCGAAGGTCTCCTCCGCATCGCCTTGAAGCTCGATCACGATGGCTTGGAGCGCGCGGCGATCGCCCCGATGGATCGCAACGACCTCTCCAGATCCAGGGGCGGTGAACATCACGCGCGGATTGTTCTTGTCGGTCAGAATCGGTTGCCCGAGACAGACCCGACCGCCTACCTCCACTTGAACCCGCGGCCGGAGTCCGAGGTAGTCACGGGCGACCAAGGCCACCCAACCGACCGGCTCGGCATCGTAGATGCGTTGCTCGGGCTCGCCCGCGAGCGGAATGGTCAAGCCTTTTCGAACCCGGACATGCATCGGAGCTGGGCGAGGTTACCAACGGAGCCGGGTGCGGCCAACCGCGAAGAGTGGTTGTGGTATATGATCGCCCGATGGACGATTCCTCGGTTGTATCTCGGATCGTGCACGAGTCGTTCGAACGATCGGCGCCGTCCATTCGGGGAGGACTCTGGTGGGAGGAGCTCGACCGCGACTTCTCAAGACGTCCCGAGCGCTTCGACCTCGCGCGCCGGGAGCGGCTGCAAATCGGGCTGGCTGCGGGGTTCGACCATCTCGTGCGTGGCGTCTTCGGCTCGATGGTCGGAGCGACGGCGATTCCATCCGGGTTCAATCCGGTCGAGCTTCGACGTTCGACGCAGACCGCCGCCCTCTATACGGATCTCGCCGAGTCGGGAGACGCGACCGCCTTCTTTCGTGAGCCGCCGACCGGGGTTCGCGTGCGGACCCGTCGGGGCCGCTGGCGCCCCAGGTTCGAGCCGGAGGACGGGATCTGCGAGGTCGTGCGCTTCGATAGCCCCTTTCAGCCGGTCCACCCGGACCAGCACAAACCCTACCTCCGACACAGCAACAATCGGGTTGCGTACGCACGGCTGATCCGACACCGCGACGGCCCACGGCCGACTATGGTCGCAATTCACGGCTTCACTGCGGAGGGCTATCTGATCAACGAATGGTTCTTCGCATTGCCCTGGTTCTACCGAATGGGTTGCGACATCGCGCTCTTCACCCTGCCCTTTCACGGGCCACGACAGACACGCTTTTCGCCGTTCTCGGGTCACGGTTTCTTCGCGGGCGGAACCTCGCGCTTCAACGAAGCCGTCGCTCAATCGGTATACGACTTCCGAATACTGCTGAACTGGCTCCGCCGCGAACAGGGAAGCGAGCAGGTCGGTGTCACCGGTCTCAGCCTGGGCGGGTTCATCTCCGCGATGCTGGCCAGCGTCGAACCGCAACTCGCGTTTGCTCTCCCGAACGTCCCGATCATCAGCGTGGCTGACCTCGTGCTCGAGTGGGAGCCCCTCGGCGCGCTGATGCGAACGGCACTCGCGGCGACTCGGCTCAGTCCCGCCGATGCCCGTCGGCTGGTCGCGGTGAGCTGCCCACTCACCTTCCCTCCCGTCTTGCCCAGCGAACGACTGATGATCGTCGGTGGCGCTGGCGACCGCCTCGCGCCTCCCAAGCACTCGCGGCTCCTTTGGGATCATTGGAACCGGTGCCGCATCTACTGGTTTCCTGGTAGCCACAGCATTCATCTCGACCGCGGCCAGTACCTGACCGAGATGGCCCGCTTCATGGCAGGCCTTGGATTCCTCCGACCTGGAGCCTCGCAATGATTCCTGTATCGAACCTCGACGCTGCCATGCTGTACGCGGAAACGCCAGAGATGCCCATGCACACGATGGGGGTCTTGATTCTCGAACGTCAAGCGCTGCCCAAAGAGCGCGACCACGACAGCCTCTCCTCGTTCGAGCTCACCCGTCAGCTGTTTTCGGAGCGCATCCACTTGATCCCGCAGTTCCGACGCCGCGTGGTCCAAGGACCGTTGCAGATCGGAGATCCCCACTGGATCGAAGACCCCGAGTTCGACCTCGACCGTCACCTGGTGCACGCCACACTGCCATCGCCCGGAACGTTGCGTGAGCTTTGCGAGCTCGTCGGCAGGTTCGCGTCGACGTGTCTCAGCCGGAACCAGCCTCTGTGGAAAGCGATCCTCGTCGAGGGACTCGAAGGGGATCGACTGGCGCTAGTGATGAAGATCCACCACGCCGCGATGGATGGTGGCCGAGCTGCAGCGATCGCCGGCGAGCTGCTCGACACGAGCCCCGACGGCCGCAATGTCCCGCCGCCAGAAGACACCTGGATTCCCGACCGCGAGCCGAGCGTGCCCTGGCTGGCCAGCGATACCCTTCGAACGTTGCTTGGAAAGCCCCGACGCGCCCTCGAGGCCAGCGCGCGGATACGGGCTGCCGCGCGTGCACGGTCGGATTCGGAACCCCCGTCGCCAAATAGCGAAAGCCAGGAAGAGAAGCAGCCCCTGTTCGAGGCGCCCCCAACGCCGTTCAACGGCGCCCTGAGCGCGGATCGGTCGGTAGCGCTAGTCGATGTTCCGTTCGACGACGTCAAGGCGATCAAGCGCTCCTTCGAGACCACCGTAAACGACGTCGTATTGGCCGCCTGCACGGCGAGCCTTCGTTCCTGGCTGCAGTCCCACGGTGGCCTGCCGGAGCGCCCGCTCATCGCGACGGTACCGGTGTCGGTACGTCACGACGGCGACGAGGCGGCGAACCGCGTCTCGGTCATTCGCGTTCATCTGCCGATCCACGAAGACGACCCGGTGGCGCGCCTGCTTGGGATTCACGCCGAAACGTCGAGGCGCAAGAAGGCGCACCGGCGCGGCGCAGGCGGCGATGTCCTCAAAGACATTACCGACCTGATCAACAACGTCACGATCCCCTGGATGTTGACGCACGCGATGAGTCTCTTTTCCTCGCAGCACCTCGCCGATCGGCTCCCCCCGCTCTGGAATCTGGTGATTTCGAACATCGCTGGCCCGTCGGTGCCGCTCTACACCACCGACACGAAGCTCACCCACTTGTTTCCGCTCGGACCGGTGCAACAGGGCTCGGGCTTGAACATCACCGTGATGAGCGCCGTGGACCGCCTCTGCTTCGGTGCATTGGCCTGTTCCGAGCTCGTTCCCGATGTCGAGAAGATCGGAAGCGGCTTCGTCGACGAGGTGACGCGGCTGAGAGCACTGGCAGGCTGACGACGAGCCCAACGCTAGCCGGTCGACGTCTCGTACAGATGACGGAGCAGATCTCGTCGTGAGATGATGCCGACCACGCGGCCGTCGTCGACGACGGGAAGACGCCCCACGTTGTGCTGCTTCATGCAGTCGAGCGCCTCCGTCAGAGCGTTCTGTGGCCCAATCGTGTGGACCCGATGCGCCATACAGCTCTTGACAGCCAGATTGCAGTGCCCATCACGTCGAGCGCGCTCGATATCGCGTCGCGATATGATCCCGACGATCGAGCCATGCTGCAGGACCGGTGCCCCGGTGTGCTGCCACTCCGCGAGCGAGCTGGCGAGCTCCGTGAGCGGCGTGTCGGGGGTGACGGTTCGTACCGGGCTCGACATCAGGTCACGGACGACCGAGGGCTTCGGAGACCGTTGTTCGATCAGAGCGCGCAGGCGCGCGACCACGTCATCGAGCGTTGCCTCGTGGACGACGGCCGAACCCGCTCCTTCGTGGCCTCCCCCGCCGAACTCTTCGAGCACCTCGCCGATGGGAACGCTTCCGGCATGGGCGCGGGCAATCACGTGGGATTTGCCGCTGGAAAGCCGAAATACACAGAACAGTGCGTCGTAGGAAAGGATCCGAAAAGCCTCCGCCGACACCCGGGCCAAACTGGCAGGCGCTTGCTCGATCTCGATCGCCGCCAGGCCCACGGATGCGCCAAACGGCGGAAGCGAGCCGGCCTCCTCGAGGAGCTGAACGACGAGCTCACGTTCTCTAGGGTCGAGTGGTGGCCGCAGAAATCGCTGTACCAACTCGGAGCGCGCGCCCCGACCCAGCAACCATCCGAGCGCATTCGCATCCCGGGAGCCCGCCCGACTGTACGCCAGGGAGCCGGTATCTTCGTGAATGCCGAGGGCAAAGAGCGTGGTCTCCTCGACATCGAGGTCGATGCCTCGAGCACGCAGCTCCTCGACGAGCAGGGTCGTGGCCGCACCGACGGGCTGTACGTGTTCCTCGTCGGGACGCAGATCATCTTCAGAGACCGGGTGATGATCCCAGACTACGATGCGCACCCTCGAACTGCCGGCGACTGCGCGACGGATGATCGACTCGACGTGTGGGAGCCGCGAGCGGCTGCGGACATCGACCACCGCCAGCACTTCGACTGCATCGAGGTCGAGATCCTGGCAGCGTTCGGTGCGAAATCGATCACCGTGCAGGGCGAGATACTGATGAACGTTGGTGGCCGATCCACCGCTCAAGCCGATGACGGAGCCTGGGAGCAGCTTCTGCAGCGCCACACAGGAGGCCAGTCCGTCGAAATCGGTGGTCTCGTGTGTGGTGATGAGCTCCACGCCTAGGCCAAGGACTCCTGCAGCATGCGAAGCAGGTCGACGTAGCTCACGATGCCAAGTAGGTCGCCGGTGTCCGCATCGCAAACGGGAATCGCTCCAACCCGATGAACGAGCATCAGCTCGATGATCTCACGGGCATTGGTCTCCGTGTCCACGCGGATCGGGTCGGTGTTCATGAAGCCACCGACGTTGGAGTTTCTCGCGCTCTCCATGGCGTTCATCGCTTCGTCTTCGTCCGGCGCTGTGAATCCACGGAGGTCGCGGTCACTCACGATCCCGACGAGCTCGCTCCCGCGGACGACAGGCAGGTGCCGAACGTCCAGCTCGTACAGCAATCCAAGCGCTTCGGCGACCGACATGAGCTCGGTCGCGGTCACGGGGTTCTCGGTCATGATGTCTTTTGCAAGCACAAGCGTCTCCTCTAGAACATGGGGAACGGCAGGGTCGGTTCCACCGAATCGAAATCCTGAATGATCTTTAGCGTCGTGACTACCGCAATTAGCGAAACGAGGTTGGCCGCGACCAGGCTCCAGCCCATCAGCCGCAGCCGGCGGGCCGTGGGTCGAAGCGCGGCCATCACCATCACCACCAAGGCGACGGGCACCGCCGCCGCCAGCACCCAGAGCCCGAGGCGGGAGCCAAACGGCGCGGCGACGCCCA
>CBDUCC010000174.1:0-7816 GCA_965365555.1 uncultured Myxococcales bacterium
GCCTCAAAACGGCTGGCTTCGGTCTGTAGCTGCTCGATCAGCGGCAGTACGATGTCTTCGCCGAGGGCGGCAAGCACCTCGCCACGTCGACCACCGTCCCCGCCGCCGCCCGCGGCACCGCCGGTGGAGCTGTCGCTGCCGCAGCTCAGTAGGGTGAGGCAGAGGCCGACAAGGGCTGCGTACTCACCAAGACTGGACGTTCGTTTCGTCGAAATCATAAGCATCTCCAATTCGGCTTCGCGCATCGAGGAGCGCGTCCCGATAGCTTTGGTCGTTCACTGGGCTGCTCGGAGACGCCCCGACCGGCGCGTCTCCAATGGCGGCATGCACCGCCGAGAATTCATCTTCAGCCATCGGTGAGCGCGGGTTGAACTGAAAGCCAAGGGCGAACCCTTTGAGCTCCGACCAGTGTTTTGCATGATCGGGGAAGCTGTAGTTCGAGGTTCCAATCGCGTCCATGTCGTCGAGGACTTCGTTGATGTAGTGAATCGCGGTCGCCGCGTAAGCTTTCTCCCAGGCGAGCACGATTCGGTCGCGCTCGGCTCCAAGTGCATCGAGGTCGACGTCCGTCCCGGCCGCATAGGCGGCCGCGATGATCGTCCTGCCGGTCCGAAATGCGAGGTCCGCGTCGGCTGTGAAATCCGTGGAAACGCCGTCTGTGCTTCCGAGGTCTCTCTTGGCGGCATTGACCGAGGCGCTCAAGTTGAGCTCGCTCCGCAGATCGATCGCGCCGTCTTCGTTGGTGTCGTGATAGCCGTTCTCATATTCGGCCCTGCCTCCAGCGGCTGCGATCTCCTCGTCGGTGTATTCGCTGTAGTCCCGAGCGCCTCCCCAGTAGCCGTACGCCTCGTCCCAGTGGTGCTCGAGGCTGGTGTAGGGAGCGCCCTCGGCGATCTCGTTTTCGACGAGCAGGCCCTTCCCATCGACGTCGTCGTCGAGGTAGTCGTCGGTGCCCTGGCTGAAGTTCACTGAACCGAGGAGGAACTTCTCGACGAGCTGGCTGAGGTCATGGCCATCGGGCGTGAGGTAGAGCGGTGTTGCCGCGTCGATCGGAAAGTCACCTCTCGCTGCAGCAGACGCCTGGGTTCCGAAGGTCCAGAAGAAGCCGAAGAGCAGGGCTTGGGGTGTCTGGGGCGCGCCGAGATCCCCCTCTTGATTCACGACTAGGTTCGCGTCCTCCCAACCGACGAACTCCCCACCGTTCCATTCCTTGTGGTCTGTGATCGCGTCGTTGCCTGCCAGCTTTTCCTCGAGGTTCGCATCGTTGAGGTCGGCGTAGGTGCTCTGCAGCATCGAGTCACCCTCGAGGACGAGGTTCGGAAGCGCACGGCTCGGGTCCGCCGCGCCACCGAGCTCGTAGAGCGGGGTGAGGAATGCGAGCACGTCTTGCGGGGTGCCGTAGCGCTCGAGGTTCCGGCCGCCGAGCACGTCGTCGCTAATGGCCTTCATCGAGGCGACGAGGTCCTCGATCAGCACTTGCCGGGTGGTCTGCCCGGTGTAGGCAACCGTGGAATCGCCATCGCGTTCGAAGAGATATGTATCGGGGATGAGGGGGTCCGAATCGCCGCTGCTAGCGCAGCCGATGGCGGCGAAACCCATCGAAACTAAGAGAGAAAACCCGATTCGTGGCGCGTTCATGACGACCTCTGCCCTGGGACGCTATTGAAAGTGAAAATCAATTGCTTCACGGCTACCATTCGAGGAGGTTCCACGCAAGTGGAAACCCGGGGCTGAGCCGTGCGAAGGCGGGGGAAGACGAGGCCGTCGTCCGTTCCGACGCCAGCCGGTCAGGCGCTGTGCCGCTGGCAGTGTCGCCAGTCGTCCATCAAGAGCTTCACGCCGAAGTATCCGAAGACCAGTGGGAAGAGAAAGTACTGGTACTGAGTCCAGACGAGCGCGAGCAGTGTGTCGGCTACGCCTCCGGACATGTTCTCGAAGCCGGCAAAGACCTCCGAGAACGAGAAGATGAAGGTCGATGCCACAGGCTCGCCGCATCCGAGCACGGGGATGAGATAGCGGTACGGTGATCGCTTCTTGTTGAGATAGAAGAAGTACGCGACCGAGAGAACGTTGACGAAGGCGTAGAGCTCGAGCGTGAAGAACGTGGAGTTGTGGTTGACGGTGCGGAGGTCGACCGAGCTAAACGAAGCGAGCACCCACCAGTACATGTGCAGCGGACTCTCACGCATGTATGGCGTGTAGGCGATCACGTCGTCGAGCGTATTGAGATTCTCGAAGACGAACGGAGAAGCCACGACCCAAGGGATCTCCCACAAGGCGTTGGTGAGTGCGTAGGAGAGCATCCAGACGACCAGTGCGTCGTGGTAGAGCTCGAGCTTGGGACGGCCTCTATTCTGCGGCAACAGGAAGACGAGGATCCACGCGTTCAACCAAACGCTGATCGCGTAGAGTCCGATCTTCGTGCTAGTCACGAAGTCGAGAACACCGACGTAGAACAGAGCCGCGCAGATTCCGACGCCGCCCCAGACGAGCGCAGTGCAGGTCCAGAAGACCGTCAAGCTGCTTGCGGAAGCGACGCTGCGGGTCGCCGGACCGGTCATCTGCCAACGGCTTGCCCTAGCCGAAATGCTCATCGCGCTCTTTTCTACCGCGTGTAGGCGCTGAAGTGGACGAAATTCGCCCTCGAACGGCGGTTTCCAGCTTCGTGAAGGGTGGTACGGTCGACCCATGACCATCACCGTCCATCACCTCAACTATTCGCGTTCGCTCCGGGTCCTTTGGCTTCTCGAGGAGCTCGGCCTCGATTATCGAGTTCAGTCCTGGGAGCGCGATCGCGACTTTCGCGCGCCCTCGTCCGCAGCCGAAGTGCACCCACTCGGGTGGTGTCCGATGGGCTAAGTCGATGGGCGCGTGCTGGCCGAGTCGGGCGCAGTACTCGAGTACTTCGCCGATCGAGAGGGAAAGCTCAGGCCGAGTGGCAAGGATGCCAACCTCGAGTGCACGTTCTTTCTTCACTACGGCGAAGGCTCTGTCATGCCGCCCTTGCTCGTGCGACTGATTTTCACCCGCCTCCGAACGGCGCCGATGCCGTTCTTCATCAAGCCCATTGCGCGCGGCATCGCCGACAAAGTCGACGCCAGCTACACCGATCCGGCTCTCGATCTCCATCTTGGTTTCGTCGAGGGTACGCTGGCCAAGCGCCCGTACTTTGCCGGCGAGGAGTTCTCAATCGCCGACATCCAGATGTTCTACCCCGTCGAGGCGGCGCTCTCGCGCGCCAAAGGTGAGTACCCTCATATGGCGGCCTGGCGCGACCGAGTCACCAGTCGCCCCGCCTACCAGAAGGCCGAAGCCCAAGGCGGAACCGCCGTCCCTCCCGGGTAGGGGACAGGAACCACCCTGAAAAACCCATCACTTTCGGAGGTTTACAGGCCCGAGTGCGAATTTCTCCGCTTCGGTCCCACTATCGGGTGTCTTGCCGATCGACGGCGCCGGAGGTCGAGCCGCGCGCCCTGACGAAGAAATAAGATGCCTTCGGTTCGAAACGCCTGGGAGTGGCCCTGGATGATGAGCGTGTAGACATCGGGCAAGAGGTCGGAGTGCGCCTCCCACTTGCCATTCTCGTCGAGGGCGCGTTTGCCCGTCCATCCCCCGGGAATTCACAGCGCCCCCGAAGCCTCTCACCGGCGCACCGCGCGCGCCGCCGGCTCGGATGCACGATTCGTCTCGCTCGTCCCCGATTTCGGCACGCGCTCCGAATGCGTGCGCGCCGTCGTCGACGCGTAGCGGACGTTGCATGGACGATCGGCGCGAGCGACTCCGCCGATCTGCCTCCGAAGGGGCATGGGCTCGTCGAACTCTGCCGTCAGATCGAAGCGGCGGAAGAGCTCGCAGGTTGCATACCGAATCGCAGAGGACGAAAAGCGATGCGCCGGGCACATGTGTTTGCCGTGACCGTAGGTCGTGACCAGCTCGGGCGCGCCAAGCTCGGCGGCGCGCAGGAACGTCGCACCACGATAATTGCGTGCGTCGAAGTGCTCGAGTCCCGGGGCGGAGCAGCGGTTCGTGACGGAAAGCATCGTCGTGAGCAGCGTGCCCGGCGCTAGTTGGTAGGTTTGGTGCTCATCAGACAGCTCGACCGGGACGACGATGCGCCGCATCACGATCGAGCGTTGACTCATGCGAATCGCTTCGTGACTAAACGAATCGAGGTCGCTTTCGTCTCCGTCGCGAATCCGCTCGATCAACCCGGGTTGCTGTAGGGCGTAGATCATCGTCCATGCCATCGCCGCGAAAAGATTCGACTGCGCCCCCATGTGGATCACGATCACGTCACGTGCGATCCCGACTTCGCGGTCTGGGCTCGGCACCCCCGACCAGGAGTCACAGATTCGGGAAAACAGATCGCTGCGAATCAGCTCACGACGGTTCGCAAGCGCGTCGATGAAGAAGCCTTCGATCGCATGCATAGCTCTGCGTTCGCGGCGCTTGCCTGCGATCATCGCCCGCATCGCCTTGTGCGGGTGGACGAACGACTCTGATGCATCGAGTACCTCGAAGTGCACGATGAGCGCGTTTAACTCTTCGGCGGATAGCGCGTTCAATCCGCCCCAGCTTGCGAGACCCATTCGATGCGCAAGCCGCTTTGTGAAGGTGAACAGCTCGATCGACCCCGACTCTCCCAGGTCGTCGAGTTCGAAGGCCACGGCGTTGCGTAGATTCTCGAGGTAGGTCTCGACGTCGTCTCGGGCGAAGAGATCATGAGGCAAAGTGCGACGGCCCTCGAACAGCTCGATCGGCACCTTGTGACTGAGCAGGGTCAGATCGGCGAGTGCTTTGCTCGCTTGCTCTTCGGGCAAGCGCCAGAGAGCGTGCACGCCCATCGGAGAGAACACGCAGAACAGACGGTAGCCGAATGCATCGACGACGAATGTGTCGCCGTGTTGTTCGCGGCAGCGTACGAAGAAGGCTGTCGGGTCTTGCGTGAGGGCACGACCCGCACCCAACCACGGAACCAACCCGCCAACTCGCGGCGGCATGGGTTCAACCGAGGGCCGTGCACCGAGCAAGGCTGACATCGTTTGCCTTAGCCGGCCAAGTGCGGCCGTCACCGGGTTTTGCACGACGATCTCGTATCCTTCGACCATGTTGACGACATTCGGCAGGTTGACCGCGAGTTTGAGATCGCCGTCGACACGGATCTTGCCGCCCATGAAGGCGCGCATCGGATTCATTCGGCCAGTGGTAAGAGCGATCCAATCGTCCGCGGCGACGTGAATGATCGCGTCCTGTTCTGGGCAGCTCTCGCGCGAGACGAACTTCGAGCACGTTCCTCTGCGCAGGTCGAGGGTCCAGCTCCCGCCGTCGTCTCCGCTGAGCTCGAAGCGGAACACGGCATTGGGCAGTGTCGCGGCCTTGGGGTCTGCCGTGGCGGCCTGCTCGAAGGCTTCGAAGAAATCGGAGGGTTTCGCCATGCTCCACCCCCGACGCTATCGGTGCCCGAGAAAATGCGCAAAGGTGGATTGCGGCGGCCGATTCAGGGCACTTCGGGCATCTCGTCGAAGTCGATGTTGTTGACCGCCCAGCGAATCAGCTGGGACACCGTCACGCGGCTTCCGCGAGCCTGCTGGCTCTCGAGGGCCGCTCTCAATACATCGAGCTCGCGTCGATTGAATTGTACCGCCAACACCTTCTGGTCCTCGACCGTATCGAGCGGACTCGTCGTTCGTTTCTTACGCGGCGCCATACGCTTCCCTGATCCTTTTTAAGCTACCGCACTCGCTTAGCAAACGAAAGCCCCAGGCGGTTTCCTGGCTGAGGCTTTCGTTGCTCGAGGTCTGGGGCTCAGGGATTCGCCGGTTCCGGTGTCTCCGTAACCTCGAGGCCGACGAGGATCCCCGGCTCATCCTCGCTCTGGGGTGCCTGCCAGTTGGTTCTCGAGCACAGAATCTCACCTGGCCCGCGAAGCACCCCGCCATCGAGCAGGTTGCCTGATGAATCAACGACGAGTCTGCACTCGATATCCTCGATGGGCATCGAAGCGTTGATACCAGCGACGACTCGAAGCACGACCTCGGCTTGCCAACGGAATCGAAATTGCGGCAGCATCGGGTCGCCCGGAAGCAGCAGGTCCTGGGACCCGTAAGGACCTCCTTCGAAACGAAACGTCCGCAGGCTCTGTGACACGTCGTACAGGTCCGGCGCGAAAGACTCATAGCTGTCGCTCGCGGGATCCCGGGGAACGATGTCCCCGGTGAGTCTCACTGGCGAGATCTTGTTAATTTTCAAGTATCGCTCAGCAGGAAGCTCGGTACACGCGCCGTTCTTGCCGACGACCTCGCCAGGAATACCCTCGAACTTCATAGGGATACACGCCCCCTCCTCGCAGTCCTCGTCGCTTGCGCACCCATCCAGCTCCTGGCTCGTACCGCCAGCGCCCGCAGCACCACCCGCACCGGCCATGCTGCCTGCAAAGCCTCCCGAACCGCCCTAACCTCCGTTGAAGCAACCGGCGCCGATGCACAGGCCCGGCGCAGCCGGTGCGCCGCTGTCCCCACATCCAATGGTAAGAAGAAACAATATGATGACCAGTGTTGTTTTATGTTGCATACTCACCTCGTTTTAAACTTTTATAAATTGGCAACATAATGTCAATATCCGTTTACAAAAGAATTGCTCGTGGATGGATTGGGTGGTCCGCACCGGGCCCGTTGGCGATCCGCGGGGCGCGAGAATTCGCAGTCCAGCCTTCAAGATATTGAAATGATGGAGGTTTTGGAGGTGTTGCCTGTCCCGCTCTGGGGGTCAGGTGGGTTCGAGGCGGGCGCTGAGGGCTTCGTCGAGGCGTGGGATCACGGCCAGTGCCCCCATGTTCTCGCGGACCTGCTCGACGCGGCTCGCGCCCGTAATCACCGTCGAGACCCTCGGGTTCTTCGCGCACCAGGCGATCGCGAGTTGCGCCGGCGTACAGCCGAGCTCCTCGGCAATCGCCAGCAATCGACGTACCTTCTCGTCGTTCGCCGGAGTGAGGATGTGTTCGCGCAGCCACTCGTAGCCCGGTAGGGCCGCACGGCTTCCGTCCGGGATTCCGTTGAGGTACTTGCCGGTGAGCGCACCCGAGGCGAGCGGGCTCCAGATGGTCGTCCCCATCCCGTATTCCTCGTAGAGAGGGGCGTACTCACGCTCGACCCGATCACGCCAAAGCAGGTTGTACTGAGGTTGTTCCATCACGGGCTTGCGCAGGCCGTACCGTTCGGCGACTTCGTAGGCCTGTCGAATCGACTCGGCCGGCCACTCGGAGGTCCCCCAATAGTGTGCCTTGCCAGCGCCGACGATGTCGCTCATCGCCCAAACGGTTTCCTCGACCGGCGTCTCCGGATCGGGACGATGGCAGAAGAGCAGGTCCACGAAGTCCAGGCCCAGGCGCTCGAGGGATCCGTCGATTCCCTGCATCAGGTACTTGCGGTTGAGCGTGTTCTTGGTGTTCGGGCCTTCGCGCAAGCCCCAATAGAGCTTGGTCGAGATGACGAAGGACTCTCGCGGCCAGCCAAGCTCGCGAACGGCCTGCCCCATGATCTCTTCCGACTTTCCGCCCGCATATACCTCGGCGTTGTCGAAGAAGTTCACGCCGGACTCCCAGGCGGCCTGCATGCAGTCGAGCGCCGTGTCCGTGCCGAGTTGATTGTGGAACGTCACCCAGGAACCGAACGACAACACGCTGAGCTTGAGCCCCGTGTTTCCAAGGCGCCGGTACTCCATCTCCATATGCTTCGGTTATAGGTTCGGGCCCGTCCCTCGTAAAGACATACCCCTGTTCCCGCCAAAGCATCGACACCGCGTAGCTCTGTAGGCACGA
>CBDUCC010000175.1:0-7812 GCA_965365555.1 uncultured Myxococcales bacterium
GCGACGGCGACCGCTACTGGTACGAGCGACACCTCCCGCCTGACGAGGTCGTCGAGATCCAGCAGACCACCCTCGCCGACGTGATCCGCCGCAACACCTCGATCGATGCCGAGATCCCAGACGACGTCTTCCACGTGAACTGAGCGCCTGGGCGAGGAGACTACCGCGCGGCCGCAAACGCGATCCCACGCAACTCATCGACTGAAACCCCATCGAAGTCGTCGAAGGTGAACGGCTCGCGGTCGGCAATCTCCGTCGGTACGCTAGCGCATAGGCGGTCCCAGGCGTCGCGGTCGAGCGATGTGATCAGCTCTGCGAAGCGCTCGGTCTGTTCGCTCCTGGGCAGGTAGCGTCGGGTGATGCGAACGAGGCTGTGAAGCATCGCGAGATACGGTTGCAGCTCGGTGGTCGTCGATGCCGCCTCGCTGTCGATCCACGCCACGGGAACTCGGCGGATCGAACCGGGGCGCGCGATCTCGGCGCGCAGGAGCAACTCGATATCGAACGCGAAACGCTTCTCGACGGTATCGGCCACGATCGCTTCGGCGACTTCGGCACGAAACGCTTTGAAGCCGCACTGCGTATCGACGATCGGGCTGAGGGTCGGAATCAGACGCTTCCAGAGGTAGATGAAGAGCTTGCCACGGGTGTTCCGCGCACCCCCTTTGATCACGACGGAAAGCGGCTCACGCCGCGACCCGATCGCCACGTCGAAGCCATCGCCGAGGATCGGTCCGACCAAAAGCCCGAGTTGTCCGAGGTGCGTCGAGAGGTCGGCGTCGGTGAAGACGACCACATGGTTCGGGCGCCTCGCGCTGGCGGCCACGCTCATCCCATACTGGACCGAGCCACCCTTCTGACTCTCGTCGGTCGACGCGAGTCCGCGCGCCATGGCGTCGCCTTGGTCAATCGCGTCCTGCAAGAAAAGCACACGAACCTGGTCCCGATATCCGTTGGCCTCGATGATCTGCTCGGCCACGGCCCCGCTTCGCTCGGGGCAGCCGTCATCGACCACGAGTATCTCCCAGGTGGCCCCGCTGAGATCTCGAAGCAGCCAGTCGATCTGCTCCACTTTGCGCACGAGGGAGTCTTCCCCGTGGGGGTGCTCGGCCTGCGTGCGAAGCCTGTTGTGTTCTTTGTAGACCGCGAAGACGACCGAGACGTGAAGCCCGGTTCCGAGCGCGGACAAGCGCAGACGCGACTGCGCGAGCTTCATCGCGAGGCGGAGCAGCACAGGCGCTCGTGGCGACGCCTCCTCGAGCCCGACGAGCTCGTCGATAGTCGAGAACCGATCGGTCAGCTCATCCGCGACCTTCCGAACCCAAGCGTCCTGATGCGGACTCCTGAGGTCCACCTGCGGGGGCGCCTCGGCCCTCCAACGAGCCAGGTCCTCATCGACACTCATCGCAGGCCCCAGAGCGAACCCGAAAGTTCCGATCTCTTCGTCAACGGCACCCGCCACGTTATGCGGAGGCAGCCGTTCCGGCAAGATGCGCCTTGCACGGCGGCTCCACAGGTTCGTATGCTCCGCCGGCGGAGGCGAGCTTGCGCTGGAGAGGCAGAAGACAGAGCGCGAATGTGGAGGACCGTCGAGGCGCGGGGTCCGGCACGAGGATCGCGGGCGGAGGGCTCGGCCTGTTGCTGCTGGTCGGCATCGGGCTCTTCCTCGGCGTGGATCCCGCGACCCTGCTCCAAGCGGTCGAGACGCAGCCGGTCGGCGTTTCGGTGCCGGCCGCCGTACCGGGCGATCTCGAGGACGAGCAGGCCCAGTTCGTTTCGGTGGTCCTCGCCGATACCGAGGACACCTGGACCGCGATCTTCGGCGCAGCGGGTAGCCGGTACCAGAAGCCGACCCTGGTCCTCTTCAGCGGCGCCGTGCGCTCCGCTTGCGGATTCGCGCAGGCGGCGATGGGACCGTTCTACTGCCCTGCCGACCAGAAGGTCTACATCGACCTGAGCTTCTACTCGGACCTGAAGAACAAGCTCGGCGCTCCGGGGGACTTCGCCCAAGCGTACGTGATTGCCCACGAGGTCGGACATCACGTTCAAACGCTCCTCGGCATCTCCGAACAGGTAGACCGAAAGCGACGGAGCGTGGGCAAGGTGGAGGCGAATCAGCTGTCCGTTCGCCTCGAGCTTCAGGCGGACTGCCTCGCCGGGATTTGGGCCCACCACGCCGATCGCACGCGTGACCTCCTGGAGCAAGGAGACATCGAGGAGGGTTTGAACGCTGCCAGCGCGATCGGCGACGACCGACTTCAGCGCCAGTCGCAAGGCTACGTGACCCCGGAGTCCTTCACGCACGGAACCTCGGAACAGCGCGTGCGATGGTTCAAACGCGGCTACACAAGCGGGGCGATCAGTCGCTGCGACACCTTCGTCGGGTATTGATAGGGCGCCGGTGAGACGGTAGAAGTGGAGGAATGACCGGGCGCATCACCACGGCACTGGGCGTCATCTTCGCGCTCCTCATCGTCTTCATCGTTTGGCGACTGTTCAGCGAAGGCGTCTTCGACTCCGAAAAGAAGCTCGCCGAGCGCGCCGAGTCGCTCGATGGAGGCGCCCTCGACGAGTGGCCCTTCGTCGACGGTGGGATCGTCGACGGCGGGGTCGTCGATGGTGGGATCGTCGACGACGATGGCATCAATGGCGGCCAGGCGGACGCGGGCGACGGCGGACCGGGCGACGGCGGCACGGACGATTACCCATCGCTTGGCATCGACGGAGTCGTTCGAGTAGGCGTCCACCACCTGTCCGTCACCGACAAGCAAGGCCGCAAGGTGCTTCGCGTCCGAAGCGCACGGACAGGAATGCACCTTGCTTCGATGCACGAAGGCACGTTCCGCGTCACCGAAGGGCAGATCAAGGGCGCCCACATCGCACTCTACCGCGACCGAGAGGGGAAGATCTCCCTCGCCGACGCGCTTCGTACCCAGGACCCCTCGGTGCAGCAGAGCCTGGCGATCCCGCCCGAAAAGGAGCCCGACGAAGATCAATGGGCGATGGAAGTCGGGCCGATCATCGTCGAGGACTCCGTCCTCACGCTTGGCTTCACCGCAAAGCCGGTGAAGTTCCGGATCGATCATGCGATCATCCGGGTCAAGAAGAAGCACGACGAAGCAAAGCCTCGCATCTACTTCGATCAGATCCGTGGTGCGATGCTCGAACCGAGCCCCCTGCCCAAGCCCATCCCGATCGCATTTGCCAAGGGGATCGTCCGACTCGAAGGTCGGCCAATGGTCGAGCTCGCCGCCCGCACCTGCGTGGGCGCAAGCGAGCTGCGCGTTCGGGCGGTGGTCCCGGCGCGCAAGAAGCCCGTAGAGCTCACGGGCGACTCCGCAGGGATTGGCGGCGCACTCGGCAAGATGGGGCTCACGATCGCCGCCAAGAAGAAGTCGGAGAAGATCCAATATCAAGAAGGCGCTGTGAAGATCGAAGGCGGGAAGAGCTGCACGGATCTCTAAACGAAGCTTGATGGGTTCTGCACTGGACCTTCGGACTATCCAAATCGGCGACGTGAGCAGGGTACTCCAGGTCGTTCGGCTGTTGAACGCGCAGCTCGAGCCTCCCGACGACTGCGACGAGTGAGTCATGCCCCCGGTGTACCGGACCAAAGGTCCGGCTCGTCGATCGGATGCGACAACACTTCTCTCACCAACGGATTGGGGAAGCGACGACTCTGGGTGATCGCGTAGAATCGCTCGGTGATCTCCGGGATCTTGAAGTGCTCGACCAGTGCGCGGTTGACGAGCTCGTCCAAGACGACGACCGGCGGCACGAGCGCGAGGCAATGGCTCTCGCGTGCGAAGAGCCGGAGCATCGTCATGTCGTCGATCTCAGCCAGGATGATCGGCCGCACTCCGGAAAGCTCCATTTGCCGATCGAAGGCCACACGAAGATCGCTGTCGAAGCTCGGCACCAACACGGGAACACGGGTGAGGACTTCGGGGAACTGGTCCTCCGGGGACACCAACCCCGGCGGCCCGACCAGGCTCACCGGCTGTTCTTTGAGGAGCTGACTGTGCCAGGCCGTCTTGGCGTCGCGCGCGGCCGGTTGGTTCGCGAGCATGAGGTCGATGGCGTGCGCTTCGAGCTGCGAGAGCAGCTCACGCGTCGTCCCTGAGCGCACGATCACTTCGACATCGGTGCGACCAATGACCGGTCTTAAGAGGGCGATCTGGAAGTTGCGCGACAAGGTCGTGATCGCACCGACTCGAAGCACCCTGCGCTCCGCCCCCCCTTGGTTCTGGAGCGTGCTCAGAAGCTCATCGCCGGCCTGGAACACCGTATCGGCATAGTCGAGCGCGATGCGCCCAGCCTCGGTGAGGCGAAGCCCCCGACCCTGACGTTCGAACAGCGGATGACCGAGTTGGTCTTCGAGCTTCTTGACCTGCGTGGAGAGCGCCGACTGGGAGACGTTGAGCCGTTCGGCTGCTTTCGTGAGTTTGCCTTCGTGGGCGATCGCCCAGAAATAGCGAAGGTGGTGGTAGTTGAGGTCGCTCATTCAATTATTCTGTCAAACAGAATGATTATTTTCAATCTTTGTATTTTACAGAAGTGTTCCCGGGCCCCATCTAAAAGGGCAAGGGAGAGAAGCACTTGGAAACCTGGACCGTACCACTCGTTAGCCTCGCCCCACTGTCGTTGATCGCGGTGGGGCTCATCCCGTCCCGATTTGCGGACAGCCACCCGAATCGGATGATGAACCTGACCCGCCTGGCCTCGGTCATCGCCCTGGGGGCGACGTTCGCAACCGCGGCGGCCTTCTTCGCGTGGGGCGGCTCCACGCCATTGCAGGGCTCGCTCTTGGAACTCGGCGGCCTCGCGGTGACAATCTACTTCGACGCGCTCTCTGCGGTCATCGCCCTGCTGGTCGCGTTCGTCGGCACGATCGTCATCGACTACAGCCGGAACTACCTGGATGGCGACCCAGGCCAGGGCCGCTTCTTCAAGTGGCTCTGCCTGACGCTCGCGGCCGTCCTGAGCATCACGATCTCGGGCAACATCCTTCAGTTCACCCTGGCCTGGGTCGCAAGCAGTCTCTGCCTTCACCAATTGTTGGTGTTTTACCGTGACCGGCGCGCCGCCAGACTTGCCGCTCGGAAGAAGTTCATCGCCAGCCGACTGGGAGACCTCTGCCTGATTGCGACGATGGCCTTGGTCTATCGACTCTTCGGGAGCCTCGACTTCGACACCATCTTCAGCGAGGCCAACGCGCTTCGCGGTGCTGAGGCCCTCCCGATGGAGATCCACGTCATCTCCCTACTGGTCGTCATTGGCGCGATGCTGAAATCCGCGCAGTTTCCGTTCCACGGATGGCTCACGGAGGTCATGGAGACCCCGACCCCCGTCTCGGCACTGCTCCACGCGGGCATCATCAACGCAGGCGGCTTCCTCATCCTGCGCCTGAGCGGTCTGGTTTCGCTCTCCGTACCGGCGCTCGAAATGCTGGCCGTCGTCGGCGGCTTCACCGCGCTTTTCGGCTCTGTGGTCATGCTGACCCAGACCAGCCTCAAGGTCTCACTCGCCTGGTCCACCATTGCTCAGATGGGTTTCATGATGCTCCAGTGCGGGCTCGGAGCCTTCTCCGCGGCGGCGCTCCACATCGTGGCCCACTCACTCTACAAGGCTCATGCCTTCCTCTCGGCGGGCAGCGTCATCGACATCTCGCGTTCTTCCTGGGTCGCCAAGCCGCACGGCAAGCCGCACCCGGCTCGCCTGGTGGTCGCGCTGATCGGCGCGGTAGGCCTGACCTGGGTCGTGAGCTTCGCGTTCGGCGCGTCGCTCACACGCGCACCCGGTGTGTTTGCACTCGGCGCCATCGTCGTGATGGGCGTCACCCACCTGGTCGCAAATGCCATCGACGAGCGGCCGAGCCCCTTCGTCATCCTCCGCGGAGTCGGGCTCGCGCTCGGGGTCGCCATCGCGTACTTCGCGCTCCAGATCGGCGCCGAACAGCTCATGGTGGGTGCGCTTCCCGAGAAGCAAGCCCTACGAGGGCCGCTCGACCTCACGATCGTCGGCCTCGTCATCGCGCTCTTCGGACTCGTCACGGTCCTTCAGAACACGATGCCCTACCGGATGGGTGATGCCCGATGGCAGGCCCTCTACGTCCACCTCTTCAACGGTCTCTACGTCAACACCCTCACCAATCGCCTGATTCAGCGCTGGTGGCCCGTCGATTCGAACACCAACGCCAACGCCAACGGAGTACACGCATGAACCAAGGTCTCGCAAGAACACTCGTACAAGCCAACGAGCCTGCGCTCGACCACGGCAAGGCTCTCGAGGTCCGTCCGAAGCGCGATCTGCAAACGCTGTTGTCGAACGCTCGCGAGCGCGTCGCTCCGCTCTGGCCGCTCGAGAGCTTCGTCGCGGTGAACCCGTTTCTGGGGTTGTCGGGCGAACGCTTCGAACGCGCCTGCCAAACCATGGATCGTGTCGCCGGCGCCAGGATGCTGATGGCGCGCGAGCAGTACCTTGCCTGGATCGAGGAAGGACGGATCTCCTCCGAGGACCTCGAACAGTCGCTGTCGATCGCCCGGGCGGTCGAGGGAGCGCCGCAGAGCCTCGATGCTTTGCACGCAGCGCTTGCCAGCACACCGAGCTACGGATCCGCGGCGTTCCAGACCGTGGCCGACGTTTGCGATGGTGGGACCGATGGGGAGAGCAACCGTCGGGTGCTCGAGGACATCTCCAAGTGGTGCGCGGCGTACTGGGACGACGGACAGTCTGCCTGGCAAATGCCCTGGCGACACCTTCCACTCTACCAGGCCTGGCGTGCGACGACTGCGATTGACCGGACGGCCGATCTGACCGGACTCCGGGGGTTCCGGGGAGTGGTCGCCACCCTGCCGGAGGACCCGGCAGCCACCATCGAGTGTGTGATCGACGAGCTCCGGCTCAGCGAGGATGCGCTCGACGGATACCTGCACAGGGCACTCGGAAGCGTTGGAGGCTGGGCGGCGTACGCCCGGTACCTCGGCTGGAAGTCCGAGCTCGACGGCGAGGAAGACGGCACGGTCACGGAGCTGCTCGCGATCCGCCTCGCCTGGGACTACGCCCTTTTCACGCTTCAGGCGGAGCAGAAGCGGGCGGCGTGGCAGGCTGCACTCCAAACGATGAACGAGGCCGGCCGGGCACCCGCCGTGAACCAGGATCGAGTCATCGACGCAATCCTTCAAGGTGCGTTCGAGGCGGCTTACCGCCGAGGGCTGGTCGCCAAGTTGAATGCGAACAGCGATGCCCCCGAAGCGGCAGGACGCATGGCTGTCCAGGCAGCGTTTTGCATCGATGTTCGCTCCGAAGTCTATCGCCGAGCGCTCGAGTCCGTTGCGCCGCGCGCGCAGACGATCGGCTTCGCGGGCTTCTTCGGCTTCCCGATCGAATACGTCTCGATCGGACAGTCGAGTGGGCCTGCTCAGTGCCCGGTCCTTCTCAATCCGAAGTTCGTGATCAAGGAGGGGATCGCCGGTGCCGACGAGGATGAATCCACCGAGGTGCTCGGTCTTCGCCTGCTGCGACGGCGCGCCGCCAAGGCGTGGAAGTCGTTCAAGAGCTCGGCGGTTTCCTCGTTCGTGTATGTCGAAACGGCGGGCCTCGCCTTTGCGGGCAAGCTCGTCGGCGACGCGACCGGCCTCACTCGACCGGTCAGCCACCCAAGCGCAGACGGTCTCGATGACGAGGTTTTGAAGAGGATCGTCCCCGTCGTCGAAGAGGGAGCACTCGGCTTCCTAAAGACCGGCATCCCGCAAGCGTACCGCGTAGCTCTGGCCGAGGGCGCGCTGCGCGGCATGTCGCTCACCAAGGACT
>CBDUCC010000176.1:0-7737 GCA_965365555.1 uncultured Myxococcales bacterium
CGGGTTCGCACGACATCAAGAAGCAGGCTGAAGCCGAGGGGCTCGATCGCATCTTCAAGGAAGCTGGGGCCGAGTGGCGTGAGCCCGGGTGTTCGATGTGCATCGCGATGAACGGCGACAACCTAGAACCAGGACAATACGCCGTGAGCACCTCGAACAGGAACTTCGAAGGCCGACAGGGCAAGGGCGGCAGGACGTTCTTGGCGTCTCCACTCACAGCCGCGGCGGCCGCGATCACGGGCGAAGTCACCGACCCCCGGAGCCTGCTCCTCTCCTGAAAGGTACAACGATGGCGAAGTTCACCACACTGACCTCCCATATGGTCCCCCTACCCGCGGAGAACGTGGACACAGACCAAATCATTCCGGCACGCTTCCTCAAGGTGACGGACAAGCACGGCCTGGGCGACAGCCTCTTCTGCGACTGGCGCTACCTGCCGGATGGCTCGCCGAATCCGGAATTCGTGCTCAACGAGCCCGAGTCGCAGGGCGCGCAAATCCTGATCGCAGGCGACAACTTCGGTAGCGGGTCCTCTCGCGAGCACGCTCCTTGGGCCCTCGTCGGATGGGGCTTTCGCGCCATCATCTCGACCGGCTTTGCGGACATCTTCAAGAGCAACTCACTGAAGAACGGCCTACTCCCCGTCGAAGTGAGCCCAGAGGTTCACGAGGCACTCATGGAGGCCGCGCAACTCGACCGCTCCACGAAGGTCACGATCGACCTGCCGACGCAGTCCCTCACGGGCCTCGAGTCGCTCGAGACGACCTTTCCCATCGACGCGTTCTCCAAGCATTGCCTCCTCGAAGGGATCGACCAGCTCGGCTACCTTCTCTCGTTCGACGAGCAGATCACCCAGTATGAGCAGCAACGGCCATAACGGCTCCGGCCCCGTCGTAGAGGTCTACGACACCACTCTGCGTGACGGAACGCAGATGGAGGGCATGAGTCTTTCCTGCGACGACAAGCTGCGCATCGCGGAGCATTTGGACGCACTGGGGGTGGACTTCATCGAAGGCGGATGGCCCGGATCGAACCCGAAAGACGTCGAGTTCTTCGAGCGAGCGAAGGACATCGATTGGAAGCACGTCACGATCGCGGCTTTCGGCTCCACCTGCCGGGCTCAGCTTCGGGCAGAGGACGATCCGCAACTGCAAACGCTGCTCGACGCCCAAACCCCCGTGTGCACGATCTTCGGCAAGACCTGGAACATGCACGTGACCGAGGTCTTGAGGACGAGCCTCGAGGAGAACCTCAGGATGGTCGGGGATAGCGTCGGGTTCCTGACTCGAAGCGGGCGCCGGGTCGTGTACGACGCCGAGCACTTCTTCGATGGTTACAAGTCCGACTCAGAGTACGCACTCGAGACACTTCGTGCAGCCTCGGAAGCGGGCGCAGAAACACTGGTGCTGTGCGACACGAACGGCGGCTCGATGCCTTGGGAGGTCGACGAGATCATCCATGTCGTGCGCGCCGCGCTACCGGACGCCCGCATTGGAATCCATGCGCACAACGATGGCGAGTGCGGCGTCGCCAACTCCGTCGCGGCCGTGCGTGCCGGCGCCAGGCACGTCCAGGGCACGGTCAATGGCTACGGGGAGCGCTGCGGCAATGCGAACCTATGCTCGATCCTACCGGACATCGAGCTCAAGCTCGGGCTACGATGCCTCCCGGAGGGCGGACTCGCCCAGCTCTACGACCTCTCTCACTTCGTGGCGGAGATCGCGAACCTGAGTCCGAACGATCATGCCGCATATGTCGGCCGCAGCGCCTTCGCCCACAAGGGAGGCGTACACGTTTCCGCGATTCGCCGTCATCCGGAGTCGTATGAGCACGTGAATCCCGCGCTCGTCGGCAACGAGTCGCGCGTCGTGATCAGCGAGCTCTCGGGTCGGAGCAACGTGCTCAGCAAAGCGGAGGAGCTGGGGGTGGACGTGAGCGCCGCACACGGCGGAGAGGTGCTCGAGAAGATCAAGGCACTGGAGGCCAGAGGCTTCGCCTACGAGGCGGCCGAGGCCTCCGTGGCGCTTCTGATGGCGCGCCAGAAGCCGGACTACGAGCCGCCGTTCGAGGTGCTTCATTTCCAAGCGGGCGTCGGACGACGTAATGGTGGGGGTATGCTCGCGGAGGCGACGGTGAAAGTACGCATCGGCGACGAAATCGTACACACCGCCGGCGAAGGAAACGGCCCGGTGAGCGCCCTCGACTCTGCGCTCCGTAAGGCGCTACAGCCTTTTTTTCCGCACGTCGCTGACATCCAACTGACCGACTACAAGGTGCGCATCTTGGATGGCCGAAGCGGCACGGGTGCGACGACCCGGGTGCTCATCGATAGCCAGTCGCCCAACGACTCGTGGAGCACCGTCGGCGCGTCGAGCAACATCATCGAAGCGTCTCTTCAAGCGCTGATCGACAGCATCGAGTACGGGCTCACCCTCGAGAGCCAGACTGCCAACAAGGAATTAGAGGCGAACGTCAGATGAAAGCAAAGATCACACTTCTTCCGGGGGACGGAATCGGTCCGGAGATCGTGGATGCGACCCGTCATGTGCTGGAGTCGGTCGCGCGCAAGTTCGACCATGGCTTCACCTTCTCCACGCACCTGATCGGAGGCATCGCGATCGACGAGACGGGGGTGCCGCTCCCGGACGATACGATCGTCGCTTGTCGAAGCGCCGATGCCGTGCTTCTGGGTGCCGTCGGCGGACCGAAGTGGGACGACCCGACGGCGACGGTGCGGCCGGAGCAAGGACTGCTCGGCATGCGAAAGGCGCTGAACCTGTTTGCCAACGTGCGACCGGTGAAGCTTTTTCGCGGGCTCGAGGCGGCCTCACCTCTTCGGGCCGAGCGCCTTCGTGGCGTCGATCTGGTGTTCATTCGCGAGCTGACCGGAGGGATCTACTTTGGCCAGCCGAAGGGCAAGGAAACGCGGGACGGCCTTCGCACTGGCTTCGACACGATGGTGTACGACGAGAACGAGATCCGTCGGATTCTAGAGCTCGCATTCGACGTTGCACGCAAGCGGAGCAAGCACGTCACCTCGATCGACAAGGCCAACGTCCTCCAAACGATGCAGGTTTGGCGCGAGGTCGCCACCGAGGTCGGCAAAGCCAACCCAGACGTGACGCTCGAGCATCAACTCGTCGACTCCGCGGCGATGCGACTGGTGACCGACCCATCTTCCTTCGATGTCATCGTCAGTGGCAACATGTTCGGAGACATTCTGTCGGACGAGGGCGCCGTGCTGACGGGATCCCTCGGTCTGCTTCCAAGTGCATCGCTCGGCGAAGGAACGCTCGGCGTGTACGAGCCGATTCATGGCTCGGCTCCCGACATCGCCGGCCGGGGGATCGCGAACCCGCTGGGCACGATCTTGAGTGCCGCGATGCTGCTACGACACAGCCTCGATCTCGATGCCGAGGCCCAGACAATCGAGAACGCGGTTCAGAAGGTGCTCGACAACGGACTTCGAACTGCGGACTTGGGCGGGGGACAGAACTCTCTCGGTACGACCCAGATGGCCGAGGCCGTCATGGCTGCCATCGAAGGCGCATAAGGAAAGGAACGCGATGCCCCGCAAACGCGTCAGCAGGCTGTTCGACCTGAAGGAAGACGAGCACGGTAGGAAGTACATGGAGGTCTACCTCGACGGCATCGCGCTTCTGCGCCTGGTGCTATCGAACAAGGGAACGGCCTTCAGCTACGAGGAGCGTGTCGCGCTGCGCCTGGGCGGCTTGCTCCCACCTCAATACAACACGCTCGAACAGCAGATCGACCGCGTGTACGAAGGTTTCGTTCAGGCGCCGACCGACATCGACAAGTATCAGTACCTTCGTGCGGTGCAGGAGCGGCAGGAAATCCTCTTCTATGCCCTGCTGGAAAAGCACCTCGAGGAAATGCTGCCGATCGTCTACACGCCGACGGTCGGGGCGGCGGTCCAACAGTTCAGCGCCCTCTACCAGAACCCGCGAGGCCTCTCGTTCTCGCCGCTCAACATCGATCGTGCCGAGCAGACACTCGGATGTTACCCGATGGAGGACGTGCGCATGATCGTTGCCACGGACTCCTCGGCGATTTTGGGGATCGGAGATCAGGGCTATGGCGGTCTGGCCATTCCGATCGGAAAGATGGCGCTCTATACGGTCGGCGGAGGCGTGAGCCCGTTCCACACCATGCCGGTCGCACTCGACGTCGGCACCGACCGCATGGACCTGATCAACGACAACAACTACCTGGGTGTCCGCCAGAAGCGTCTTCGGGGAGAGGACTACTACAAGTTCCTCGACCGTTTCGTCGACGCGGTGTGGTCGCGATGGCCCGACGCCGTCATTCAATGGGAGGACCTCTCGAAGACTGCGGCCTTTACGGTTCTCGAGCGATATCGCGATCGCGGTCCATCGTTCAATGATGACATTCAAGGGACCGGCGCCGTGGCACTCGCCGGAATCCTTGCCGCCTGCCATCTGCGAAAGGAGAGCCTCGCCGACGAGATCTTCGTCATTCATGGAGCCGGCGCCGGCGGCATCGGAGTGGCCTGGGCAATCCGTGAAGGCCTCGTACGCGCCGGGCTGAGCCGGGAAGATGCGCAAAGCCGGGTATTCGTTCTGGACTCCCGTGGTCTTCTTCTGAAGGACCGAAAGATGGAGGACTACAAGCGGGAGTTCGCCCACGAGCGGGAGACCGTCCGTGGCTGGGAGTTCGAAGGCGAAGCCCCCGACCTCGTGGAGACGATCAAGAACGCCGAGGCCACGGTTCTCATCGGGCTTTCGGGGCGGCCAGGCGCATTCGACGAGGCGACCGTTCGGCAGATGGCCGACAACCACAAGTGGCCGATCATCTTCCCGCTTTCGAATCCGACGAGCTCGGCCGAGGCCACACCGGTCGACATCTTCCGTTGGACGGAAGGTCAGGCGATCGTTGCAACCGGAAGCCCGTTCGAACCCGTCAAGATGGGGGGGGTGACGCATCCGATCGGCCAAGGCAACAACGCGTTCATCTTCCCGGGGCTCGGGTTCGGTGCGATCCTGAGCGATGCCAAGAAGATTACGGACAACATGGTTCTCGAGGCGTCGCAGGCGCTGGCCGACTACAGCATCGAGAAATACGTGGATGGCGGTCTCATCTACCCGCCGGTGAGCGACCTCCAGGAGACGTCGATCCGCGTCGCTACGCGCGTCGTCCAACAAGCGATCGAAGACGGAGTCGCCCGTCGCGAGAACATCCCCCCGGACGTCGAGGCCTTCGTACGCGAACGCTTCTGGCACCCTGCCTACCTCCCCTTCGTCCGCGGCCACCTCGACTAGGGGACAGGAACCCTCTCCCAAATCTCCGTTTTTCCAGACACTTGCGGACCGTAACGCGAATTTTCACAGAACGGGCCTTCCGCTCGGCCGCTCGAACCGCCGACGGTCCTTCTGCAGGACCGGATCGGTCGCGACCTCGTGCCATTCGTCCCGCGCACGGTAGTGCTCAAACCACTCGCGATACACTTCCGCACGGTGCGAAGGCTCACGCGCGAGGGAGCGAAACCAGTAGGACGGGCTCCACAGCGCTCGGAGGACGGGGTCTCCGCCTCCCAGGCCTGCGTGAATCCGGTAGGTTGACCAGCGATATGCGTCGGCGGTCTCACACACGCCCGCACGTACCGGATTCAACTCGATATAGACGGTCGTGACCGCCATCTGCTCGTCGCTAGTGATGGGAATGCACTTGAAGCGCTCTTCGAAAAGCTTGCCCGTAGAACCACGCCGAGCGTTTCGAAACTGGGCGTAGGGCTGTGCGGTGGACTTGATGAACGAGGCGAGCTGCTGGTGACCATCCGGAGTTACAACGAGATGGACGTGGTTGCTCATCTGCATCGCGGAGTGGACCGGTAGGGAATGACGTTCACTCGCACGCCGCAACCGCGACAGGAAGAAGCGATACTCGGTTCCGTAGGAGAAGATCCGCCGACGGTTGTTTCCGCGAAGGATGATGTGATGTGGGTGGCCAGGGATGACGACCCTGTTGCGAGCCTTTCGTGGCATGCGGGTCTCTTCGGGCCATCGCTGGAAGAGTTGCGCAAGAATTCGCAGCTGGGTCCGCAAGTACTCGTTGACACTCAGTTTTTGGAGGGCGAGCATGTCCCACCATGAAGATCGCCGTTGCCTTGTTTGATGGGGTCACCGCCCTTGACGCCATTGGTCCGTACGAGGTCTTGCAGAGACTACCGGATGCCACGGTCCACTTCGTCGGCCGATCGAGAGGCGAAGTGCGAACCGACAACGGGTTCCTCGGCTTGATGATCGATACGCCGTACCAAGAGCTCGAGGATCCTGAAATACTGCTCATCCCGGGGGGAATCGGAACTCGCGAGTTGGTTCACGATTCGGTGACCTTGGATTGGGTTCGAAATGCGCACGCCACGAGTCGGTACACGACCTCTGTATGCACAGGATCGCTCGTGCTCGGAGCGGCTGGCATGCTCGAAGGCCTCATGGCGACGACCCACTTCTCCGCAATGCCGCTACTTTCGAAATACGGAGCGACGCCGACCAGCCAGCGTGTCGTTCAGGACGGCAAAGTGATCACAGCCGCCGGTGTGTCGAGTGGGATCGACATGGCGCTCCGCCTGGCCGAGCTACTCTCCGACGAAACCACTGCCAAGGCGCTCCAACTGATGATCGAGTACGATCCCCAGCCACCGCACGACGCCGGATCACTGCAAAAGGTCGATCCGAGTGTTTTGGCGCGGGTGCAAGAGCTCGCCCGGCTCAAGCACTGAGCCAGAGAATTCGCAGTTGGGTCGCTATCCAACTGGAATCGTGGCGGTTTTGGAGGGGGTTCGTGTCCCCTAGGAGAGGGCGCCGCCGTCGGCGCGGATTTCGGTGCCGTTGATGTAGCGGGCGTCGTCGGATGCGAGGAATGCGATGACCGAGGCGGCGTGCCGTGGCTTCGCGAATCCGACGAACGGCATGGCTCCCTTCAGCAGCTCCATGTCAGCACCCTCGGGAGCCTTGAAGTCGCCGTGAAGTGACGTGGCGATCCCGCCCGGAACCACGCAGTTCGCGCGCAATCCCTGCTTTACGTACTCCTGGTAGAGCGCGCGCGTCATCGACAGAATCCCGCCCTTCGATGCGGCGTATGCGCTCATCCACGGATGGCTTCCGAGCGCCGACGTGCTCGAGCAATTCACTAGAGCGCTGAAGCGATTCTTGAGAAGGTGAGGAAGCGCAGCGTGGTTGACGTAGAACGTGCCGTTGAGATTGATGTCGATGATCTGGTGCCACTGCTCGAACGTCATCTCGTGAGTGTGGTAGGTGCGCAGGATGCCAGCGCAGTGAATGAGCGTGTCGAAGCCGCCCATATCCTCTGCCGCCTGATCGATCACTTTCTTCACGCCCTCGCCGTCGGTTACGTTGCACTCGTAGGTCCAGGCCTTCACGCCCTGCGCGTCCACCAACTGCTTCGTCGCAGCAAGACCTTCTGCGTTGATGTCGATGAGGGCGACGTTGCCCCCCTCTTCCGCGATCCGTTGCGCCGTGGCCTGGCCGATACCTGCTGCCGCGCCGGTAACCACGACGTTTTTTCCTTCAAACCTTTTCATCCTACTTCTCGCTATTCACTAGGGGTCTAGTAGCCGTGAAGCTCCGCCCAGCGTTGCCGATGCTGGGCTGGCCTTCCGAAAGTCATATACGCCGCCTGCGCTCGCTTCATGTAGAAGCCGATGTCGTGCTCGTCGGTGACGCCAATGCCGCCGTG
>CBDUCC010000177.1:0-7737 GCA_965365555.1 uncultured Myxococcales bacterium
GCCTCGGGAGCGCCATCATCGGCGGCGATGACTTGAATGCGCTCGAACGCTTGGACGCCGACGAGGTCTGTCAGCAGACGCTTCGCAGCCAGTCGGCCCATTCGCCAGTCCGAACGACGTTTCGGAACACGAAGCCCTTCCTGTACGGCACGCTCCCTCGGACCGAGCCATGCGTCCCCACCGGGGACTTCGCTCCCACGCGCCAGTGCCCAAAGGATCGTCATCCGCGGCAAAGCTCGCGAGCAATCCCGCGCTCGATCGCATCGACGAGGTAGGGCCGAAGACTCGAGGGCGGGATGATTCGATGGACCGAGCCCACCTCGAGCGCGCGATGGACGCTGTGTATGCCATCGAACTCCTCGGCAACCTCACGGAGCTTCTCCGAGTGGACGACCTTCTTCATCTTGAGAAGCCTGGCTCGTAGAGCCAGACGCTCTGCGCCATCGGTGCGGTCGAGATCCTGTTGGAGCGAGATGATGCGTTCGTCGGCCAGGGTGCGTCGTCGAACTTCACCAGCGAAAACGACGGCAGCGGCCGGGGCGCCGCCGATGACGGACGCGTACGTGCCCTCGAGGGCCGAGACCTCGAGCGAGGGATTGAGCTTGTTGGAAAACACCACGAACGCGCCACCGTGGTAGCGAGAGATGACGAGGAATACCATCGGCCCTTGGAAGTTGACGACAGCTCGACCGATCTCGGCCCCGTACTCGAGCTGGAGCTGTCTCAGCGAATCAGGAGAGCCATCAAACCCAGAGAGGTTGGCGAGCACGACGACAGGGCGATTACCGCTGGCTGCGTTGATCGCGCGGGAGACCTTCTTGGAGGACATCGGAAAAAGCGTGCCGGCCGTCCAGGTCGTCGGACCGTCCGCGGGAACGAAGCCGAGCCGGGGAAGCGGCTGCGATTCGAGACCAAGTAGACAAACGGGATAGCCGCCGATGCGGGCGTCCCAGACGACGGCGGTTTCCGCGTCGCGCATCCCGTACCAACGCTCCAGGACCTCGTGGTCTTGGTCGGTCGCGGCGCGCATCACTTTGCGGATGTCGAAGGGTCGTTTTCGACCTGGATTGGTCGCCGGGTCGAAGACTTCACCGACGGTGGCAAACGTCGCGACACCCACGTGCCCATGAGGCGAGCTCGAGACGTCTCGATCGATGGGATCCGAAGTGGCGGCGCGCCTCGGGAAACGCTCGCCCGGCTTGCGATAGGTATGCGCGTAGTGCCGGAGGAGGATGTGGCAGGCGTCTGCGATGTCGCGCGCCGCGTACTGGGCCTGTCCGTTGGGCCCCATGATGCGGTCGTACCCGCCGATCCCGAAGTTGTCCTCTGCGGAGACGCCGCCGGAATAGTCGAGCGCCTGCTTGCCGGTGAGCACCATCGCGCCCTCGGGAACCATGACGAGGATGCCTTTGGTGTGCTGCAACATGGTCGCCTCGGCGTTCCAATAAGGCTGGGCGCCCACGTTGATCCCACAAACCAAGACGTTGATCTCGCCCCCGGCCTGCGTGAATTCGACGATTCGCCGAAGGACATCCGCGATCCAATCCATGTTTTCGGTGCCGGTCTCCATGGAGATCTTCGCGCCCGCCGAGACTGCGTACCATTCGACTGGGACCTGGAGCTCCTCGGCGAAGTCGAGTGCAGCCATGATGCGTCGGCATTCCGGTTCGGCTAGCGCGCCCATCCCGCGACTCGGATCACCGAAGAGCGCGACCCGCGTCATACCCTCCGGATACTCGTCGGTGAAGCTCGTGAGCAGACCGAAAATGATGTTCGTCTCGTTGGTGCCAGGAGGTCGATCGATTGGCACGGGCTGATGCTCGGCATCGAGCTCGTACTCCTCGAACTTACCCGGCGGAAAATCGGACTGGACCTCGACGTCATCGCCGGACGTGAGCATTTGGATGATCTCGTACGGGTGCATCAACCTGCGGCGTCGAAGCCTGACCACGTTCTGCTCGTAGGGCGTACGCCGCTTCAGTGGTTCCGTCGGCACCTCTCGAAGACGTACGCGTAGCCCTCCCCGGCCGCGGTTCGATACGTCGAGCAGCTTCGACTCGAGCACCCCGGTGATTGGATTACGAATCTCGCCCTGCACGACGATCCGTTCGAGTCCGAGCCCTGAGGTCTCGGGCGCGAGCTTGTGGACGATCGAGTTGATCTCCTCTTGGCTGAGATCGAGAGGCGGCCAGAGGAAGAGATGAATGCGGTTCCACTGATAGCGGCGTCGCACGTCGCGTTTGCTCTGCTCGCGCCGAATCGCAATGAGGCATCTGAAAAGAGCGCGCTCCAGACTCGGCAGGGCGACGACCTTTCCTGCGGAGTCGCGAACCGGCACGAGGTCGCGAACCTCGGCAAGAACGATGAGTCGCTCGTCGTTCCCCTTGACTCGGTAGAGATACACGTCTTCGGCCGTGGGAACGCGCTCGGTATCGAGGTCTTTCAGGCGCCAGAGGAATAGCCGCTTGCTCAACATCGAGTGCATGCCCCGATACTCGAGCTCTTCGGCGAAGCCATCGTCGTGCATGCGAAAGGTGAAACCCTGAAATCCACCGGTGCCGAGCCCGGTCTCGCTCCCGGTGATAGCGACGATGACCCGTCGCAGGGGTCGGGTGAGATTCGCCTGGCGAAGAGCGTCGAGCATCGAGCGAGACGTCTCGTCCGGCGCCGGGAGCGACGCACGACTGCAAACATACAAGTCGACCACCACATCGTCCGACTCGGGTACCGCGTTGAGGTGCGGAGCGAGTACGTTGAGCGCCTCGCCGACCTGTTCGTACGCGACGTGGGTCGCGAAGAAGTGGATATTCTTTCCTTCGTGCTCGTACCAGCACCGGGAGACGTCGAGCTCGCCGTCGGAAACGACTTCCAGGTCTCGAAGCTCGCACATCTTGTAGTAGCGGCGGGCCAACGCCTCGAGCATGATGCGGCGCTCTTCCCGGGGAGCTCCTTCGAAGCGACGGGAGAGGAAACCTTTCAGCGGGTATGGTGCAGCGACCAATTCTGCCATCAGCTCATCTCGCCGCGACGGATCGGAGGTCGTGCCGAGCTCGGCCAGTATTGAATCGGCGGCTCGAAGTGCCTCTTCCATGATCTGTCCCTGCACCGGCTTCTCGAAGTAGTGATACTGGAGCTCTCGTGCGACATCGTGAATCGCTGGGAAGCGATCCTGCGTTTCGGTGATGAGGCGAGACAAGAGCTCTCGAAACTCGTCTGCCGCGGAGCCGCGAAGGTCGTGAACCGCGTCGAGGCGACTCTGCAGAAGGCTCAGAACGGGTGCCATCTGCAGGTCGAGACACTTGTGCCCCTTGCAGATTCGGAACAGGATCTCGCGCATCTGTGGACCCCGTCGAATGTCCTCCAGCCCGTAGTGCCGCACGGCGCAACGGAGCTTGTCGAGGAACGTCGCCGGAAGCTCGGCATCACGGCGGACGACCAGATCACGTAAGAACGTGAACAGATACTCCTCGGCGGTATGCTTTCCGAAATCCTCCGGTGCATCCTGGTCCCGAGAGCGCCGTCGGAACAGTGCGCACAGGTCGACGAACGTGGTGAGGATCTCGTCCTCGCGCCGGATGAGATCGGGGTCGGTTGGGACCGCGCTCGGTCGGAGGAGCTCGCCGTCCGCCATCTCCCGCGAGAGCTCTGCACGGTCCGCGTCATACCCCAAGAGCAAGCGGCGAAGCTCGAGGAGGTTGCGGTCGGAGCCGGATTCTGTCGAAGCACCGAGACGCGCGACCTCGTCGAAATCGACTCGGTCGGCCGCGGAGCCGACGCCCTCTGCACCGCTCGGTTCGATGAGCAACATCGGTGCCCCGACGGCAAGTTGCACGTTGTTCATGACCATCACTTCGCGCACCTTGCCGGCGAACTTGGCGGCGATGACCATCTCCATCTTCATGGCTTCGAGGACGATCAGTCCGTCGCCAACTTCCACCTGCTGGCCTTCGCGAACGAGCGTATTGACGACGACGGCCGGCGAGGGAGCCCGAACCAAGCCACCGCGGTCGCGAGAGATTCGGTGAGGGATGCCATCCACCTCGACCAGAACACTGAGGCCCTGATCGACCGACTGAATGCGGTACTGCCGAGAGCCCAACCGGAGCCGGCGCTCCGCTCCGTGGTAGCGATCGACCTCGATCTCGATGCGATGTCCGTCCACGTCGATCCTGTAGCGATTGGGATCGAGTCGATGGACGCTGAGCTCGTAGGTATTCCCCGCATAGGTGAGCTCCATGTTCTGACCCGTGCTGTCGTCCACCTCGGGGCGACCGCGTGCGGCCGCGGCGTAGAACTGAGCGCGCGCCACGTCGGTCTCGGCATCGTAGGTATCGATGGCCGCTTGAAGCAGCGCGATCTCGGCGCCGTCGTGCCGTAGGTGCTTGCCCTCCGCGACGAGACGGTCGACCCAGCCCACGTCCACCGCGCTCGAACGAACCGATGGATTGTCGATGAGGCCGAGGAGAAAGCCCTTGTTGGAGGTACCTCCTTGAATGACCACCTCGCTCTCGAGGAGCGCCCGACGCAGACGTGCCATCGCTTCATGGCGATCCCGCCCGTGAGCGATGACCTTCGCGATCATCGAATCGAAATCGGCTGGGATCGAGTCCCCTTCGGCAACGCCTGTGTCCACGCGAAGCCCCGGCCCGGTCGCAAGGCGAAGCTGCTTCACGACTCCAGGCGAAGGTGCGAAGTTGTCCTCTGGGTCTTCGGCGTTCAAGCGTACTTCGATCGCGTGGCCGCGCTGAGCCGGAGGCTGCGGATCGAGTCGCCCCCCTCGCGCGACGTGAATCTGGAGCTTCACGAGGTCGGCGCCGGTGATCATTTCCGAGACCGGGTGCTCGACCTGGAGCCTCGCGTTGACCTCCATGAACGAGAACTTCCTCGTCGGCTCGTGGTAGAGGAACTCGACCGTGCCCGCATTCCGATAACCGATTTCTTGAGTGAGACGGACGGCCGCCTGCTCGAGCTCGCGCTGCTGACGTTCGGAGAGCGCTGGCGACGGAGTCTCCTCCAGGATCTTCTGGTTCCGGCGCTGAATCGTGCAGTCGCGAACTCCAAGCGCCCAGGCGGTTCCGTAGCCGTCGGCGATTACCTGAACCTCGACGTGCCGAGCACCGGTCACCATGCGCTCGAGAAACACCGTACCGTCGCCGAAACCTTTCTCGGCCTCGGAGCGGGCCGTATGGAACGCGTCTTCGAGCTCCGCGTCCCCGAGGACCCGACGTATCCCGCGCCCCCCACCGCCTGCGGTCGCTTTGATCATCAGAGGGTAGCCGAGACGCTCGGCGTGGAGGCGAGCCTCTTCGACCGGTTCGACGGCGCCGCCGCTCCATGGCGCAACGGGGACCTTGGCGCGTTCCGCGAGTTGCTTGGACGTGATCTTGTCGCCGAGCTTTCGCATCATGTCGCCAGTCGGTCCGATGAACTCGACCCCGATGCGATCGCAGAGGTCGACGAACTCGGGGCGTTCCGCAGCAAAGCCCCAGCCGGGCCACACCGCCTCGGCCCGAGTTGCCAGCAATGCCTTCTCCAGTCGCGCGTAGTCGAGGTAGCTGGATCGTCGGTGGCCGCTCTCCGTCGTGTAGATCGCGGAACCGATACCGTATGCCTCGTCGGCCTCCCGGACGAACATGGCTCGTCGATCGGGGTCCGTGAACAGTGCGATGGTACGAAGCTCGATGCCGTGTTCGTCCGCGTACTCGCGCGCAGCGATGATGAAGCGCATCGCGGGCTCGCCGCGGTTGAGTATCGCTATGCGGGTGAAGCTCGAATCGACCATGATGAATCAGTCCATTGCCGAGCGAAGCGGCCGGCGTTTGTCGGGGTCGACGTCGTCCGGAAGCTCCGCGGTTTGATAGCCGTTGAGAGCGACGTAGAGGTTTCCGGCCTCATCTGCGACGTATGCGTCGAACGACCTCCCCCCATCCATAGGTGTGACGACCGCATGGAGTCTGCCCTCCGCATCCTCGGCACGGCGCAGGATCTTCACGCAGTCGACGTGTCGGGGCAGTCCCATGCGCCCGGTGGTCCCGATTTGCCAGACTCCTGCGGTTTGAAAGCAGAGCTCGACCAGGCGTGGCTCGATGAGAAGCGGACCTTCCGCTGGTCGGTGGTTCTCGGGGAGTGACGCACTCATGCGTCCTACGACGACGCCGTTGCTGCGCCATGCCGTGTCGAGGACTTGGTACGCCGGTCCGTGAAAATACACCTGGTAGATCTCGCTGTCGGCCACGGTCGAGCCTTCGGCGGGCGGCGGTGCATCGGCTCGGGCGAGCGAGGCCTGCGCGCGGGCGAGTCGGACACAGGCGGTGAAGTGGGTTTTCACATCCGTGCGGTCCATGATCTCTCGTCGACCGACCAACTCACAGCTCGCGAGCACGTCGTCCCCGTCGGTTCTGAACCAGGACCTCCAGGTGAGTGTGCGCGGTTCGTCCCGATAGAATTTGAAGGGAGCGAGGAAATCGACCGACTCGATCGCAACCACGTGCCAATCGGGGAACATCGTCTTGGTGATTTCTGCGAAACCTTCGAGCCCCATGACGCCCGGAAGAACCGCGGTACCGCCTATCTTGTGATCGTGGAGGAACGGCTGCTCCTCGGGATCGAGTGTGGACTCCACGGTGAGACCCGAGTGGACTCCCATCGATACGAACTTTCCCTGCATCGGACCGGGCGCCGCCTCGCGGAGAGCGGTTGGGTCGAGTCCTCCGGTCTCGTCCCATTCCTGCAGGAGAACCCCGAGCGCGCCCGCGATGACCGCCTCTCCGGAGGTGCCCACCTCGAGCTCCTTTCGGACGATCGGAATGCCGAACTGCGGGTTGAGCATGTCGATGCCGGCGAGCTCCATCATCTTCGGGATGGACCCGCGCGAAGCCATCCCGATCTCGGCCCAGGCCGTCCAGTCGATGACGATTCCGCGCGTATTGGGACGTGCGTTGCGAAAGCTCGACACGGACTTCGCGAGGAGCTCGTTCGCTGCGCTGTAGTCGGTCTGGCCCGCGTTTCCGAAGCGTCCAGCGATCGAGCTGAAGACGACGGCGGCTCCGATCGGCATCTCGCCGATCGCCGAGAGCAGATGGTACCAACCGTTCGCTTTGACGTCGAAGACCAGATCGAACTCGCCCGGCTTCTTATCGGGTAGGAAGTGACTGATCTCGAGGCCGGCCGCATGAAGCAGAACGTCGACCCGGCCATCGCTTTCGCGAATCCGATCGATGACGGCAGCAACGGAGTCCTTGTGGAGGAGGTTCACCGAGTGGTAGTGCACCGTTCCGCCGGCTGCTTCCACGGCTCGGATGGCGGCGAGAGCCGCCTGTCTCCGTTCGATTCCCGCGAGCTCCCGTTCGACCATCGCCGGTGTTGCGCGTTCCCCTGACCCCTTGAGACGCTCGAAGATCGTCCGTTTGAGGCCTGCGTTGTCGCTCGTGAAGGCGATCAGGTCGGGGTCCGTTCGATCCGGCTCGGGGATCAGATCCAGGAGATGGAAGGTCCCGCCGGACGCCCGCGCGAGGTCGGCGGTGATCGCCGAGACGATGCTCCCGGCGGCTCCGGTGATCACGAACACCGAGTCGGAGTCGAGATCAAGTCCTGCCGGCTCGGAGGGCAGGTCCTCTTCGACGAGGGCGATCGCCCAGCGGCGATCGTCGCATGGCCCGTGCTCGACCGCGCCCGGATCGGCGAGTGTCTCGGCGAGGAGGCGTTCGGCAAGCGCCTTCGTCGTCCTGCTCGACGCAA
>CBDUCC010000178.1:0-7686 GCA_965365555.1 uncultured Myxococcales bacterium
GGAGGTAACCGCCCTCGGCACGATTTCGTACGGCGAGACGACCGGCCGGGTCACGCTTCCCGCGCCGGCGACCTACGACATTGGCATCGGCCCTCCCGGAGGAGACGGCCCGCTGCTACAGCTCAGCGGCGTCGAGCTTCAAGACGGCGATGACATTGCCGCGGCGGCCTACCGCACCAACGACGATCTCCCGGTAGCTCTGTTCGAGTACAACCTTTCGACCGAGGGTTTGGAATCGGGTTTGGGGCGGGTGTTTGTGAGCCATGGGGCCAACGATGCGGTGCTGGATCCGGTCGATATCATCGTCACCGATGACGACGCTTGCCCGCCACCGCTGCTCGATCAGCTTGCTTTCGAAGAGACGCGCGTCGAGGGTGGCATCGATTTGCCGGCGGCCGCCTACAACCTCGGCTTCGACCTCGACCCTGGCGATTGCGCGGCCGAGGTACCTTTCGTGGCGCCGGTCACGGAAGACGTAACGACGATCCTCGTTGCCGTCGACGAGGACACCTGCAACGGGCTCTCGCCGCAAGTCTGGGCGCTGGTCGATGCAGACACGGTGGTCGCTCTGATCCAGTAGCGGCGCGCCAAGACACGGAGTAGACCGCAGAGGGCGGTGGGGCGGAGTGTCTCGGCCCCGACGCCGCGACAACCATGCAAACGGCATCCACCACGCGTCGCGTCCTTCGGGAGACGCCGCTCTCGAGCGCCGTCTCCCTGCCGGCGCTTCCGCTCCGTCGCGTCGATGGATTGCCGGGCGACGGCGGCCGGCACCAGGTTCGCGATACGGTCGCTCAGCTTCGTGACATGCATGGCTTCTTGCAGTCGCGACGGGAGCGCTTCGGACCGAACTTTGCGCACGGCTATTTCGGGTTCGTCGAGTTCTCGGTAGGGGAGCCCGAGCTCGTCCGGGAGATCCTCCTCGACCGCGGGACCCACTTCTCGAGCCGGATGGGCTGGGACTTCTCGATCGGCGAGCTGTTCGAGGGCGGGCTGATGCTGCGCGACTTCGACGACCACCGGGCTCAGCGGAACATCATGCAGGCGGCCTTTCGGCCGGCTGCCATGCGCGGCTATCTCGACATCATCCAGCCGATCGTAGACCGCACCTTGACACGCTGGGAGAGCGAGCAGAGCTTTCGCTTTTTCCCAGCCATCAAGGCGCTCGGTCTCGAGGTCGCGTCCGAGCTTCTGCTCGGCGAGTCGCTCGATGCCCAGGTCGGACGTCGGGTCAGCCACGCGTTCGTCGACCTGGTGAACGCGGCGGTCGCCATAGTCCGACGGCCGATTCCGCCGATGCGCTACTGGAAAGGGATGAGAGGCCGTGCCTTTCTCGACCGCTACTTCGCATCACAGATCGAGGAGCGCCGGCGTGGTCGAGGAACGGATCTGCTCTCGCAGCTATGCCGGGCCGAGGACGAGGCGGGTGATCGACTCAGCGATGAGGAGCTCGTCCAGCACATCATCTTCCTCCTGTTCGCCGCGCACGACACGACCTCCAGCGCTCTGACGACGGCGGTCTGGGCGATGGCCGAGCATCCCGAGTGGCAGCGTCGGCTTCGCAAGGAGGTTCGCGGAGTCGGATCGCGGTTCGTTGACTACGATCGCCTCGACGAGCTCGTCGAGACGGACTGGGTCTTGAAGGAGGCGCTGCGATTGGAGCCGCCTGGGGCCTTCATGATGCGACGCACGGTTCGGGAGGTTCAGCTCGGTCCGTACTCGCTGCCGAAGAACCTCTCGCTCAGTCCGGTATCTCGAATCACGCACTATCTTCCGGAATGGTGGACCGCGCCGATGCGGTTCGATCCCGAGCGGTTCAGCCCCGAGCGCGCCGAGCACAAGCGCCACCCCGGGGTCTACTTCCCGTTCGGCGGCGGCGCGCACGCCTGCCTCGGCGTGCATCTCGCCTCGATGCAGGCCAAGGCCTTCCTCCATCAGTTCCTGAGGCGCTTCGAGGTCACGCTCGACACGGGTCGGCCCACCCGATTCCAAATGGTGCCGATGCCGCATCCCACCAACGGCCTTCCGGTGCGGCTCCGTCCCATCCGCTAGCGGCCGAGCAGCGTCGAGGCGCGACTCGATATCGCGTGCGTCGCCGCGAAGCCGGTGTCAGAGTCTCGCGCGCATGAGCCGTGAACTGCGTCCGAGCTCCCAGGTGCCGTCGCGCCGACCGCTTCGTGTGCGGGCCATGCTGGGCAAGTACCGGATTCGCCGGAAGGTGGGCACCGGAGGGTTTGCGACGGTCTACGAGGCCTACGACACCATCGAGGGGATTCCGGTCGCGCTGAAGGTGCCGCACGCTGACCAGCTCGACCGGGATGCGTTGGCCCTCATCCACAAGGAGGTTCGGCTGACGGCGCGGCTCGAGCACGAGAACATCCTACCTCTGCGCAATGCGATGATGATTGATGGCTACTTCGTCATTGCGACCCCCCTTGGCGAGCAGACCCTCACCGATCGGCTTCGATACCGATTGGGTGCAAAGACCGCCTTGTCTTACACGAGCCAGCTTCTCGATGCCCTCGCGTACGCCCATGAGGAGCGCGTCATCCATTGCGACATCAAGCCGGACAACGTCATCTTGTTTCCCCGGGGTCAAGTGCGGCTTGCCGATTTCGGGATCGCCCGGGTTGCGCTTCGAACGCGTACCATGATCGGTTCGGGACAAGGGACGGTGGGCTACATCGCTCCCGAGCAGGCTCTCGGCAAGGTGTCGTTTCGCTCGGACGTTTTCTCGATGGGGCTCCTGATCTATCGGATGTTCGCAGGTGCATTGCCCGAGTGGCCGTTCGATTGGCCGCCACCCGGAAACGATCGGCTCCGACGCACCGTGAGCCGCGATTTCACGGCATTCCTTCGTCGTTCGATCGAGGTACGGGAGCGCAGGAGGTTCAAAGACGGTGTACAGATGCATCGCGCCTTCTTGGAAGTCGAGCACAAGGCGCTCCGGTCGGGGGCTCGCCGAAAACGAGGGGCGTCATGACCGAGCTGCACGTCTTCAAACACACGGACATGCAGAGTGCGTCCGACCTCCAGTTCGCGAAGCTCCGCGGTGTCGTTTGTACCGTAGCAAAGCCAGGTCGAGCCGGGCCCAACGAGGATGCGGCGGCTCTGATCGGGCTGGACGATGGCTCTGTGGTGGCCGTGATCTCGGACGGCGCGGGAGGACATCCGGATGGAGCCGTTGCCGCCGGCCTCGCGGTCGATGCGATATGCGCATCGGTGGCTGCGGCGGCGGAGCCACCTCAGAGTCTCCGGAGCGCCATCATCAATGGCTTCGAGGCCGCAAACCGAGCGATCGCCGAGCTAGGCACAGGGGCTGCCGCGACGCTCGCCGTCGCAGAAGTCCAGGGCAACGCGATGCGGGCATACCACGCGGGCGACTCGATGGTCGCGGTCGTGGGCCAGCGAGGCCGAATCAAGTGGCAGAACATTCCGCACTCGCCCGTCGGATATGCGGTCGAGGCCGGGCTGCTCGACCGGGGAGACGCACTTCACCACGAGGATCTCCATCTCGTGTCGAACCTACTCGGAGCATCCGACCTGCGGATCGAGCTCGGACCTCCCGTCCCCTTGGCCAAGCGCGATACGGTTCTCTTGGCCAGCGATGGTCTTTCCGACAACCTGCACTTCGACGAGATCGTGGACCGGGTTCGCAAAGGGCCACTCGCCATCGCGGCCGACGAGCTTCTCGCGCTCGGGCAGACCCGCATGACCGCGCCCGAGGACGGCGCCCCCTCGAAGCCAGACGACCTCAGCTTCATCGTGCTGCGCCGGCGGTACGGGCCCGCGTAGCCTGGTTCGGCTCCCGGCGAGCGAAGAAGCGTGCAAGACGCAGAATCTGGTGTCATTGTCCGGCACGCAGCATGGAAGGTGACCTTCAGAACGGCGTGTCTGGCCCCATCCGTCGAGGGCGGGAGCTCGTCGTAGAGGAGTTTCCTCGGGGTCAGCTATCGCGCCTCTACATCGACCTCGTGGCGAACGGGCTAGCGCAGGACATCTTGTTGCCGGTGCTCGTCTTGAGAGGGCGCAAAGAGGGGCCTGTCTTCGGGTTGACGGCCGCCGTTCACGGCAACGAGCTGAACGGAATCGGTGTGATCCATGGCCTGATGCACCACATCAAGCCCGAGAAGCTCCGAGGTACGGTCGTTGCCGTGGTGGTGGTGAATGTCCCGGGGCTTCATCGGCACCAGCGGGAGTTCGTCGATGGAGGCGACCTGAACCACATCTTCCCAGGTCGTGCGGATGGCAATGTCTCAGAGGTGTACGCACATCGGCTACTCGAACGGGTCGTCAGCCGGTTCGACTACCTGGTCGACCTGCATACCGCCAGCTTCGGACGGGTCAACTCCTTGTACGTGCGCGCGGACATGACCCACGTCGTGACTGCAACGATGGCTTATCTGCAGCGACCTCAGATCATCGTTCACAACCCGCCCTCGGACTACACCTTGCGTGGCGCAGCCATGGATCTTGGAATTCCCTCGATCACTCTCGAGATCGGCGATCCGCAGCGCTTTCAAGCGAACTACGTGCGATCCTCGAGAATTGGGCTTCGCGCCGTCTTAGCGGCAGCCGAGATGCTACCCCGAAGGCCCGTCGCGGTTGGCTCGGAGCCGGTCGTCTGTCAGAGCTCGCAGTGGATGTACACCGACCGAGGCGGCCTTCTGCAGGTGCTTCCACGACCGACCGAGTTGGTGAAGGCCGGCGAGCGGGTGGCGGTGCTCCGGAACGCTTTCGGAGACGTCATTCGCGAGTACGAAGCTCCCGAAGACGGCATCGTCATCGGAAAGAGCGTCAACCCCGTGGGTCAGACCGGAGCACGCATTCTTCATCTCGGAGCGGTTGCCACGCCGGATCAGGCATTCCAACGCCGAATGAGGGGGCGGTCCAGGTTGAGCTCCGAAGAGCCATGAACATCGGATTCCTGGTCAACGAGCGCCGGGAGCTCGGGGTCGAGCAGACCACGACCTTGATGATGGCCGCTGCGGTTCGGCGTCGGCACCGGGTGTGCGTATTCGGCGTCGCGGATCTGAACCTGGACGCCGACGGGCGCGTCCTAGCGTCAGGATGCGTTGCCGATGAAGCTGCGCCGGCCGCCTTGGTGGAGCAGCTTTTCGTGGCACCCACCGTGCCGTGTGCGCTCGACGACCATGACCTCGCGATCATTCGAACGAACCCGGGAAGGGACGAGGCGCACCTCAGCCGACACCTGGCCGCCCTCCGGGTGCTCGAGCGGGCCTTCGAACAGGGCCTGCCCGTGGTCAATAGTCCCCGCGGGCTGTGGAGGGCGCTCACCAAGCTCTCACTATTCGAGCTGCCTCCGGAGTTGAGGCCCCGCACGCTCGTCACCCGAGACTTCGTTGCGATCCAGGAATTCGTGAAGATGCACGGTCGTACCGTGATCAAGCCCTTGGATGGCACTCGCGGCCGCGACGTGTTCGTGCTCGAGGCGGATCGGCCCAGCTCGAACACCCATCAGATCGTCGATGTCATCCTCCGACAGGGCTACGCCGTGGTGCAAGAGTTCGTGCCCGGGGCCGAACACGGAGACGTACGCGTGACGGTCGTCGGGGGCAAGGTTCTCGAGGTCAGTGGTCACGCCGCAGCGGTGGCACGGGTGCCGGGCCGTCACGACTTCCGAAGCAATCTTCATGCAGGCGGTTCGGCGAAACCCACCGTCGTCAGCGGCGAGATGCGAGACGCGGTCGCCCAGATCGCCCCGATGCTCGAACGCGAGGGACTCTTTCACGTTGGGGTAGACTTCATCGGGAACCGAATCCTGGAGCTCAACGTCTTCAGCCCGGGCGGGCTTCATCCAGGCGAACGACTGTACGGCGTCGACTTCTGCTCCGCCGTCATCGAGTCTCTCGAGAACAGGTATCCGTCCTCATGACTTCCCTGGCTTGAGAGCCACGGACTTCCCGCCTTGGGCGCCACGCTGGATCTCTGCCAAGAGCGCAGGGTCATCGTCGAGCGATCGAAACAAGCTCCCTCGTAGACCGCCCTTCTGTGTCAACAGGGTCGCCGTCATCTTGTCGATCGCGATCGCGGCGAGAACGGTTTGGATGTACGCCTCGATCAGGTCGTCCGCTCCGATGCCTATGGTGTTGAAATCTCGTCGATCCATGAGCAGAAGCCGGTCGGTCGAAGCCGCCCATGAGCCATCGGGTTGTCGCTCCGACAGATTCGTCCCGAGTACGTCCCAGGAAGATGCGCTGTCATCCAGCCGGGTCGGCAGGGGCTTTCTCGAACGCCGCGCGTACACTGCCAATGGCCTGAATCCTTGCTCGCCTCCACAAACCATGACGCGAAGATCGGCGACGTAGATGTCTCCGCGCCGGTCGGGGATGGTGCCCACGTGATAGAAGCGGCCAGCTCGCTCGACCGAGCTCCAGACGTAGTTGCCGATCAAACTCTGAACGACGTAGCGATCGTACGGTTGCTCGAGCTCCATGAAGCGATCGAGCTCGCGCTCGTTGACGATCGTGAACACGCCTTGCCCGGCGTTGCTGTAGGGGATCTTAACCACGGCCTGACCGCCGAAGCGGCGCACCCACAGCGGCACCTCTTGCTTCGAAACGTCGCCGATCGTTTGGGGCGTTCGAATCTGTAGACCGGACGCTTCGATTTCGGCGTTGTAGATCTCGTACGCCTTCATCGCGACGAGCTTGTTCCTGCCGCCGGAAAGACACGTCACCACAGGGTTCAGTATTCGAGTCCGGCTCCGGATCGGGATCCGGTTCCAGGGCTTTTGCGTGACGTAGCGAAAAGCAGCGCGAATCGGATGCCATTCCCCGTCTTCATCGCGCACCTCGAGGAGTCCGTCGGTGAACCGCGCCGGAGGGTGTTCGGCACCGTCGGGAAACGGCGTTAGATAAACGCGCTCCCCGGTGAGGTCGGCGATGGCCGCGGCGTATCCGGAAGCCTCCATGTAGTTCTTGTCGAACAGCACAGCCAAGCGTCCCGATGTGCTTTTGCGTTTGGCGATTAGGGGAAGGAAAGCGGTAGCGATGAGCTTGCGATAGCCGGCTTGTTCGTCATCCTCGGAGGGGATGGGCATCGACTTGTTGCCCGACGGACAGGAGTTGGTCTCGACGACGACGAGCCGGCGGTTGCCCGCGGCGGTCGTGGTGCAGAAGAGGTCCGCACCCGCCCACCGAAAGTGCTTCGGTGCATACTCGAGGACCTTCTCGAGATAGCCGGGCTCCACGCGGGGGTTCAGGTGGCAGTACCGATTCACGATTCGCCGGTTGGACATGCGCAGGAAGAACGCCACCAAGGGGTGGATCTGCGCGTTCAGAACGCGGGCGTAGAAATGATTGCGAGGCTCGAACGAGCCCGGCTCGACCGGGGCCGCGTACCGGCTATCCAGTGCGGCGCGAGAAGCGGTCACATCCATGATCTTGGGATGGGATGCTGGGCTTGGATGAAGAGCGTGGCAAGCGAGAAATACTGCCGAGCGCCCTTTGGACGTCGACGAATCGTCATCTGGTCGAGAGGTCGGTGAGCTCCCTCTTCGAACCAAGTGCGTTTGGAACCCGCCCCGGCGCCGGTGCAGCGTTGCCGCGCTGGACTCGGGCCTTAGAGCCGTGCAGAGGAGGAACTGTCATGCGCGCGATGGTCGTTCGGGAAGCAAATGGGGCGTTCGAGCTCGAAGAGCGGGAGGTGCCGGAGCCCGGGCCC
>CBDUCC010000179.1:0-7674 GCA_965365555.1 uncultured Myxococcales bacterium
GGCCCGCCTAGGAGAACCGGCGAGAACCCGACCCAGGTTGGCGGCCCGCCTAGGAGAACCGGCGAGAACCCGACCCAGGTTGGCGGCCCGCCCAGGAGCCGCCGGCGGCCACCACCCCGCCTTTTCGAGGGAAGCGGAGGGCTTCTGACGATCGATCGGCGACCTAGGTGAGATTCCCGCCAACCTGGGTCGGGTTGGCGGCAGGTCGGCGCTTGACGGCTCTGGGTGACTTGCGGTTCTATCCAAGCGCACCCACCCAGCAGGAGGCTGACCCATGCCACGAATCGTACTCCTCGCGCTTGCCGTGAGCTTCGGGGTGCTCGCATGCAACACAGGTCAAGATGCGGAGTCGGACGGTGGAGCCGGACGGTGGAGTCGATGACGGCGGAACCGATGACGGCGGAACCGATGACGGCGGAACCGACGACGGCGGAACCGGAACTGACGCCTGCTCCTACGTCAGCGACTTCAATGTTGGTTTCGAGTCGATCCGTTGCAACGAGACGAGCGTCGCAGTGGGCCAGACCGTCAGCTGCACCGCGGTGACGGTCGGTGGCGAGCAGACCTGCATTGCCCTGTCGAACCTCGCCGACTCCACGACCGGAGGCACGGGCTGCACGGATCAGGGCAACGGAGCCGTCACCGTCACAGCCGATACTTCACTCGCGACCGCCGGCGAGTACTTCGTTGCCTTCAACGTGTTGTCGGAGGGCGGTGACGTGGTCTATGGCCTGCCCGGGGATGACAGCGGCCTCTACGAGCTCCTCGTGTTCGAAGCCGATGCCGTCATGCCGGAGTTCCTTGGCCCGGTGGGCGAGAACTGCTTCTACATCACCGTCACGATCACCGACCCTTGAACGGCGGCCGCGACGCCGATGAACCGCCGTGAAAGCTAACCCTCGCGCGCGTCTCGCGCTGATCGTCTCGGTCTCTCTCTCGCTCCTCAGCTGTGATCGGGGCTCCTCCGCGACGGCGCCGGCCGAGGCGGCCGTGCCGGACGACGGCTTGGTGTTGCCATTTCCGCCGCCGGCTTCGAGGAGCGTCGCGAAGCCGCGTCTTCAAGACTCGACGATGAGCTGGCCGGAGCCACAGCAACGACTCCCCGAGGATGCGCCAAACATCCTGATCATCCTGCTGGACGACATCGGCTTCGGGGTCTCCGACACCTTCGGAGGCGAGGTTCACACCCCGGCGCTCACCGAGCTCGCGAAAGCGGGCATCCGCTACAACGCCTTTCACACGACCTCGATCTGTTCTCCAACACGCGCGGCCCTGCTGACGGGCAGAAACCACACCCGCGTCGGTTCTGGGACGATCGCCGAACGTGCGGTCGCGTTCGATGGCTACACGGGCGTCATCCCGAAGAGCGCGGCTACCGTCGCGGAGGTGCTGAAGGAGTACGGCTACAACACCTCCGCCTTCGGCAAGTGGCACAACACGCCAGCGACCGAGACGACCCAGATGGGCCCGAAGGACCGCTGGCCCAACGGATACGGATTCGAGTACTTTTACGGCTTCTTGGCCGGGGAGACCTCGCAGTACGAGCCACGCCTCTACGAGAACTACCAGGCGGTCGAACCGCCTCACGATGATCCGAGCTACCACCTCAGCGAAGACATGAAAGACAAGGCGCTCGCCTGGCTCGATCAACACCAGGCCTTCGCACCGGACAAACCATTCCTGATGTACTGGGCGCCCGGAGCGGTGCACGGGCCGCACCACGTGTTCAAGGAGTGGGCCGACAAGTATGCGGGCCGATTCGACGATGGCTGGGATGCGTATCGGGAGCGCGTGTACCGGCGCCAGCTCGAGAGGGGCATCATTCCGCCGTCCGCGAAGCTCACCGAACGCGATCCCACGATGGCCGCTTGGGACAGCATCCCCGAGGCACAGAGGGCATTCCAGACCCGTTTGATGGAGGTGTTCGCCGGATTCGTGGAGCACACGGATGCGCAAGTCGGCGCCTTGGTCGATGGACTCGAGGAGCGAGGCCTCCGCGACAACACGATCGTGATCTACATCGTCGGCGACAACGGCTCGAGCGCCGAGGGGCAGCGTGGCAGTATCAGCGAGCTTCTCGCACAAAACCAGATCCCGAACACGGTGGAGGAACAACTCGTGGCGCTCGAGAAACGCGGCGGGCTCGACGCGCTCGGCACTGCGCGGGTGGACAATATGTACCATGCCGGTTGGGCGTGGGCCGGGGCAACACCGTTTCGAAGCACCAAGCTCGTCGCCGCGCACTTCGGGGGGACCCGCAACCCGATGGTGATCTCCTGGCCCAAAGGAATCGAGCCAGACTCGGCAATGCGTGACCAGTTTCATCATGTGGTCGACATCGTACCCACGCTCTATGAGGTCTTGGGGATTCGCCATCCCGAGGTGGTTCACGGATACGAGCAATTGCCGATGGATGGCGTCAGCATGGCGTATACGTTCTCTGACGCGAACGCCGAGCCCGCAAAGAAGATGCAGTTCTTCGATAACAACGGGAGTCGGGGCCTTTATCACGAAGGCTGGTTCGCAAGTACCTTCGGGCCGTTCGTTCCGTGGAACGCCGCCGACAACTCCCGCCTTACGAGTTGGGATTCGGCCGAGGACGTCTGGCAGCTCTACGACCTCGGGGCGGATTTCACGCAAGCGACCGATGTCTCGGGCGAGCATCCCGACAAGCTCGCGGAGATGCAGGCGCTGTTCCTCGAGGTGGCCGAAGACAACCTGGACTTTCCGATCGGCGCGGGCAACTGGCTCCGACTGCATCCCGAGGACATCCACAAGCCGCCCTATGACCAATGGACCTTCCGTGAGAGCACACGGCGGATGCCGGAGTTCACGGCGCCCGGGCTCGGCCGAACGAGCAGCCGCGTGGCGGTCGAGCTCGAGACCGGGAGTCGCTCGAGCGGCGTGCTCTACGCGCTCGGCGGAGCTTCGGGCGGCCTCACGCTCTTCATGGACGATGGGTACCTAGTCTACGAGTACAACATGATGATCATCGACAACTACCAGGGGACGAGCACCGAGCGACTGCCTGCAGGCCGCCATCGGATCGAGGTCGTCACCGACATTGTTGGGCCTGGGAAGCCGGGCGTGGTCGAGCTGAGCGTGGACGGAGCCAGGGTGGCGCGGATTGAGCTAGCCCGGACGGTACCCCTTGCGTTCACGGCCAGCGAGACCTTCGATGTGGGCGTCGACCTCGGCTCGCCGGTATCGCTTCGCTACGAAAACCGCCGTCCGTTCGAATTCGACGGACGCATCGAACGCGTCGAGGTCAGCCTCACGGGCCCGAGCTGAAGAGGGCGAGACTCCGCAAGGTGTGGGTGGGCCTCCTTTCGGACGCAGCAGGGAACCCCGATACGCCCGTCAGACGACCTAGCCCGCCGCTTGGTACCAGCCGATGCCGACCACCGCGAGTACGACGACCAGCACCATCAGCCCCATTAGGGACCAGTCCTTGAGCTTCAACATCGAGACACCTCCCGGTCGCAGCGCGTCCCAAGCCGACACTATGGCGCTCCAGGCGCGCCACGCTGAGGACGCTGCAAGAGTCATGCTACCGAGTTTTCTCAGCGAAATCCATTATAGTGACGCGAATGTTCTGCATTTGCCTGCTCGGAGCCGCAGAGTATGCGCGAGCCTGTAGGCGCGGCGTTGTCGGCTGGCCGCGCGGCCACCGGCCACGCTCGGTTGCGATCGGAAAGCCCACCCATCGACCACGCGAGTCGCACCGTGACCCAAGTACAAAGCCGAAGGTTGCCTCGGCTTGGGTGCGTTCTTCGCAGCCGGACTCCGGCGCGAGGGACCTGGCGCGGGGGCTCAGCTTCGTCTTGGGTCGCCACCTTTTGACTTTGCGACTACGAAGCCTGCCATCGAGTGTTTCTTGCTCGACACGGCTCGGAGCCGAGCCAACCACCCCGCCTCCCCGATCCGACGATGCCTAAGCCCACCATGAAGGCCTGGAGACTGCACGAGCCCGGAGGGCCAGACGCGTTCGTGTTCGAAGACCTACCGATCCCCGAGCCGAAGCAAGACCGGGTGTTAATCAAGGTCGCGGCGTTCGGCCTGAACCGCTCCGAATGGTTCACGCGCATGGGCGAGTCGCCGAGCGTGACGCTGCCGCGCGTCCTCGGGATCGAGTGTGTTGGCACCGTCGTCCGTGCGCCCGGGGTCGGCCTCGAAGAAGGCCAGCGAGTCGCCGCCATGATGGGCGGCATGGGCCGCGAGTTCGACGGCTCGTACGCAGAGTACACCTCGGTTCCTGCGGCAAACGTCTTTGCACTGAAGTCCGAGCTGCCCTGGGACGTCTTCGGTGCCCTACCCGAGATGCTCCAGACATGCCATGGATCGCTGCACACCGGCCTCGCTGTGGAGCCCGGGGAAACGCTTCTCATTCGAGGAGGGACCTCGTCGATTGGGCTGACCGCGCTCGTGATGGCGAAGGCCGCCGGTCTGCGGGTGATCTCTACATCGAGGAGCGACGCGAAGTTCGACATGCTGCGCAAGGCTGGCGCGGACGAGGTCGTCATCGATGGCGGCTCACTCGCCAAGAAGATTCGCGAACAGCACCCTGACGGTGTCGACCGGGTGCTGGAACTCATCGGCACGACGACCCTGCTGGACTCGCTGCAGTGCGCCCGACCGGGTGGCGTGGTCTGCATGACCGGCATCCTCGGGGGACAATGGGAGCTCACCTCCTTTCGACCGATGGAACAAATCCCGACGGGCGTACGGCTCACCTCGTACTCGGGCGGCGCCAGCGACATCTCGAGGGAGGACCTTCAGCGCTACGTGTCGATGGTCGAGCGCGGTGAGCTCACGATCCGGACAGGTCCGGTGTGGACCTTCGATCAACTCCCACTCGCTCACCAGGCGATGGACGAGAACCGCGCCAACGGCAAGATGGTAGTGGTCGTCGGGTAGCGCCGAAGGTTCGCCGACGGAACCCGCTGGTTCACCCGGGAAGCAGTTTCTTGACCCACGCGTCGCGCTGCACCTCTACTCGAGCGCATGAGGCTTCCTGTGATCAGCGTGGTGTGTGGACTGACGATGGCGTTCGGTCTGGGCTGCGGCAGCAACGACTCCAACGGCAACGGTGGGGCCGGCGGAGCGGCCGGTGGCGGCGGCGAAGTAGGGACGGCCGGCGGTTCTGGCCACGGCGGCGAAGCAGGGAGCGACGGGTGCACGACAAGCCTCGACTGCAATCCGGGCAGCTATTGCGAGCTCGAAAACTGCGTCGCGCCGGGCGTCTGCACGGCGAAACCCGAGAACTGTCCCGACATCTTCGATCCGGTCTGCGGCTGCGACGGCAACACCTACGGCAACGGTTGCGAGGCCGCGACGGCCGAGGTTTCGGTCGACTTCGAAGGCCAGTGTCCCTGCCAAGTCAACGATGGCTGTGTGGCCTCGGATTACTGCGCCTCCGATGCAGGGTGCGACGCCCCAGGTTCCTGTGAACCTCGCCCAAGCGTGTGCCCGTTGGTGATCGACCCGGTCTGCGGCTGCGACGACGTCACCTACGACAACGCATGCGGCGCTGCCGCGGCCGGCACACGCGTCGCGGCCGAGGGCGCCTGCCCCTGATATGCGCGCTTGAACGCGTTCGCGAGCCCATGTTCTTGGGCGGGCTCAGTATCCCTCGAGCTGTTGGTCGGCCTCCTCGGCGGAAAAGCCGGGGCTGCCCTCGAGCTTGCGGTAACGAAATCCGGACTCGTCACCCGTGCTCTCTTCTTTGACCTTAGCGGGTTCGACGGTCTGCGAGCTCGGCCGCTTCGATGCGCAACCGCTGAGGGGCAACACGGCTACCGCGACCAAGAGAACGCTTCGCGCATTCACCTCGACAGCACTAGACCCTCATGCCGCTATGCACAAGCGAGGATCGTAGGCCCCTGGAGCGAGAGAAGCCGGGCGCGCTTGGTCGCGACATCGTCCGCCCCTCTCCGAAGTATGCCGGCGGCGATCAACGGATTCCTGTGATAGCGTCGCTGGATGATCAGAGGAGCCGTGGAAGCGCTGAAGAGCTGGGCGGACGCGCATCGAGAGTGGATCATCATCGGAGTGGCCCTGCCCGCAGGCACCGCCGCAGGCGCGTTCGAGCGGCTGAGATCGCGGCTTCGGCCTCGCCCAAAGCCGTCCGAGCACGAGCAACGCGTGTATCGTATCCAAGCAGAGGTTCGCCGCTACGCCCAAGCACGTGAAGCCGGCGAGGCTTGGGCACAGAAGCCGCTTCGGACCGATCGGAAGGGCGCCGCGTCCCTGAACGTCCGCATGTCGGACAAGTCTTCGTCGCAGACCGTGCACATGAGCGATTTGACGAACATCCTCGACGTCGACAGGGCGCGCGGCGTCGTTCGAGTCGAGCCGTTCGTGACCGTCGGCGATGCGGCTGCGTATCTGGACGAGCGTGGACTGCAGCTCGAGGCGACCATCGAGATGAAGGAGGCGACGCTTGGCGGCTTGGTGATGGCGCTCGGGCTGACGACCCACTCCCATGTGGCCGGCCTAGTTCACGACAGCGTCGTCGCATACGAGATCGTGACGGCCAAGGGCGATCTCCTTCGCGTGACCGCCGACAACGAGCACGCCGATCTCTTCCGCGCCCTTCCCTGGAGCCACGGAACGCTCGGGCTCCTGGTCGCGATCGAGATGCGCGTCATTGCGGCGCCCTCGCACGTCAGGCTGGTTTATCGACCCTTCTATTCACTCGACGCCTACGCGAAGGAATACGAGCGGCTGGCCCGGGCCCACACGCCGCCACACTTCATCGAAGTCCTGATCTACGGTCGTGACCGTGCAGTCCTGATGGAGGGCTACCTCGCGACGGAAGCCGAGGTTCGAAACAGCGGGCTTCCCGTCAACGCGGTGGACAGCGCGACCAAGCGGCTCTTCTACAAGCACGTCGAAAGCATGCTCGATTTAGGGGAAGGCAAGCGCCGGGAGGAGCTCGTCCCGATGTACGACTACCTCATGCGACACGACCGAAGCATGTGTATGTGTCTCGCGCAGATTCTTCCGACCGCCAACGAAGCCTGGTTTCGCTACACGATGGGATGGATGCTTCCTCCCAACATGACCTTCCTGAAGGGCACACGACCGGAGGCGGAGCGGGTGAATACGATTCGGCAGCAGGTCTGGCAGGAGTTCGCCTTCCCGGCTGAGAACTTCGCGGAGATGGTCGCCCGCGCGCACGACGAGTTTGAGATCTACCCACTGCTTGCCTACCCCTGCAAGGTGATCGACCAAGGCGGCTTGGTTCGACTCCCCGGCAACCACGGCAAGCCCTACCCCGGAGAGCCAGAGGTCGGCGCCTTCCTCGACCTCGGCATCTACGGCATCCCACAGCGCATCCGCGACGGCGATTCACGCTTCGACACCGTGTCCCGCGTTCGACGGTTCGAACAGCGCGTCCGAGAGCTCGGCGGCTTTCTTCACACGTACTGCGACGTCTTCAGCACCGAGGAGGAGTTCCGCGAGATGTTCGACCATACGCTCTGGCAGGAGATGCGGGAGCGCTACGAAGCCGACGGCGCCTTCCCGACGATCTATGAGAAGGTCAAACCCGAAACCGATCCGCTGAGCTTCCTCGAGGAGGAACGCTCCTGGAGCTCCCCTTCGTCAAGGCAAGCGTCGCAGGAGCACGGCGTCACCATGGCCGGCGAGTGAACCGCGGAGGCGGGCGCT